>JAFECY010000305.1 GCA_018241865.1 Pseudomonadota bacterium
AACGTGTAGCGAAGTTGGAAAAATTATGTGGCGATATGGTGACCTGCAAGGTTTCCGTGGAAGCCGATGGCAAACACAAAACGAACGGCAAGCTGTACAAGGTGCGGATCGACATTACGGTACCCGGCACTGAATTGGTGGTCGATGGCCATCGCACTTTGCATGAAGATGCCTATGTCGCCTTGCGCGATAGCTTCGATGCGGCGGAACGGCAACTGGAAGAATACGTGCAACGTCGCCGGCATGCCGTGAAATCGCACGCTGCCTGAGACTTGCGCGAATACCGCGCAGTCCTAGAGCGACATGCGCATGTAAACAGCACCGCCGCCCGCGTTGTTGTCGATCGTAAAGCCGCACCGCCTAGCCAAATTCTGCATGGCTAGGTTGTCAGGCAAAGTTTCGCCGTTCAACTGCCGCACGCCGATGCTGCGGCAGTAGGCGATCAACTTATGCATGAGTATCGGTCCCAGCCCTTTGCCTTTCAAATCGGAGCGCACCGATACGGCGAATTCCGCCTGCTGTTTGTCGGGGCCGGCAAAGACGCGCACTACACCCAAGGTTGCGTCCACGCCTTGCTCGTCACGGCAGGTGGCGATGAATGCCATTTCACGGTCGTAATCGATTTGCGTCAGCCGCGCCAGTTGCGCCGGCTGCAAGCCGCGCATGCGTGAGAAAAAGCGATAACGGATGTCTTCTGGGGCCAGCGCATTGAACATCGTCACGTGCGCCGCACCGTCTTCCGGCTTGATCGGCCGCAACAATAACGGCTGTCCCTGCCAATTGATCCACTCCTCCAGTTCGTCCGGGTAGGGCCGGATCGCAAAGCGGTCGATGCCGGCAACATCGGTGGCGGCGACCCGGATGTGTAAAGCACGCACGACGACGCCATGCGCATCGGGACGCGCAGGATCGATCGCCAGTTCGACGATCTGTGGAATATCGGCGATCAAATGCGAAATATCGACCAGCGCGCGCGCAATGCGATTGAGATTGGCTGGGTCGTGCGCGTCCTGCTGCAGACGGCGGCCGGCGCGGGTGCGCGCAATCATGTCTTGCGCCAGCACCATGTTCAGCGGCGGCAGTCCGACGGCGCGATCATCACCGCGACCGAACACGATCACCGGGCCGAACACCGCATCGATCATCATCCCGGCGGACAAGTCGTCGGTATCGGCATGATGCGCCTCGACCACCAACGCCATGCCGTAGGCTGTTAGGATCGCAGCGGCTTCCGCTTCGTCCAGCCATGCACGTCCGCCCGCCAATGCGGCATCAACCGCCGCCTGTGCCAGTGCGCGGTCGGGAACGAATTCTCTGTGCGCCTTGGCCGGCACCTGCATCAGCAATTTTTGATTACGCTGGTACTGCACAATCTGCATGAAGCCGCGCACCGCCTCCTCTGGGGTGTCGTAAGTCGGCATGCCCGCAGCGGCAAACCGATTGCGCGCCGCCTCCGCCGACTTGCCACCAAGCCAGCAGGTCAACAGGTTGCGTGGACTGTGTGCCGCCTGCGTCGCCACGGCATCGGCAATGGCATCGGCCGACGCCAGCACCGTCGGCGCGTGGATCACCAGCACCGCATCCACTTCGGAAGCGGCCAGCAGGGCTGTGGTCGCATTGGCATAGGGTTCCGCACCGGCGGCAGCGCCGAGATCGAGCGGATTGCCGCGCGGCCATGTCGTAGGTAAAGATAAAGCAGCGAGCTGCCCACCGGCCGCGAGCAAAGCATCCGCGGCCAGCGCACCGGGGCCGCCGCCGTTGGTCAAGATCGCTAGCCGGTCGCCGGAACGGGGCAAGGCGCGCGCTAGGGTTTCGACGGCGTCGAACAATTCTTCGGTGGTGGCCACGCGCAACATGCCGGCGCGACGGATCGCCGCATCGAAACTTTCATCGGCGGCTGCCGGTGTACGACCAGATTTCAACACCAGCACCGGCTTGACGCGGGCGGCAGCACGCGCTGCCGACATGAACTTGCGCGCCGAACCGATCTGTTCGATGCACAACAGGATCGCCTGCGTATCGTTGTCGGCGGCCAGATAATCGAGAATGTCGCCGACATCGACATCGGCACAATCGCCGGGCACGATGAAACGGGAAAATCCGATGCCGCGCGCCTTCGCCCAATCGAGGATGCCGGTGGCCAAGCCCTGCGATTGCGAAACGAAGCCAAGCTTGCCGGGCAAGGCGTCGGTCTGGGCATAGCTGGCGTTCAAACCGATAGCAGGAGCCAGCAAACCGATGCTGTCTGGTCCGAGGATACGCAGCAAGTGCGGGCGAGCGGCGTCGAGCATGGCTTGTCGCAGGTTGATGCCGCGCTTATCCACTTCATCGTCAAGGCCGGCGCTGAACACAATCGCCGCTTTCGTTCCGCGTTCGCCCAACTCGGCGATCAGGCCGGGAACGGTGCGTGGCGGCGTGCAGATCAGCGCCAGCTCCGGCGTCTGCGGCAAACGCCCGACGTTGTGATGGCATGGCAGGCCGGCGAGCGTGTCGTATTTCGGGTTAACCGGATACACCTTGCCGCGAAATCCACCGGCCAGCAGATTGTTCAACAACACGGTGCCGATTTTGCTCGGCCGCAAGGAAGCGCCGATCACGGCCACCGAGACAGGTGCGAACAAGTGCTGAAGATTACGGGTGGTCATGCGAGCTTCCTCATGCGCAAATCGCGCGATGGCCCAGTGTAGCCAATCCACGCGCATAAAAAAAGCGCGGAACTCGTCCGCGCTTTTGCACAACAGTGGTTGATGCTTACAGCGTCAAGCCGCCGGTCACTTCGATAGTCGCGCCGCTGATGTAGCTGGCCTCATCGGAAGCGAGGAAGGCATAGGTGTTGGCGATTTCTTCCGGTTGACCCAGACGCGCCAGCGGCACCTTGTCTTCCATCGCCTTGCTGACATCGGCCGGCATGTCTTTCAGGATGCTGGCGGCGATGAAACCCGGGCATACGCAGTTGACGCGGATGCCCTT
>JAFECY010000306.1 GCA_018241865.1 Pseudomonadota bacterium
GATATGCGCGTCGGCGGGCTTTTTCCGGCTGAGGAACCGAGCCAGTACCAAGCTCAAGAGAGTCAGCAACACGATCAAGTGGTTGCCCAGCACGATATACGGCGTCACGCCTTCGTAACCCTGCACGCTGGCGCTTAGCGCGTCTTTTTGAAATGACGGTAATTGCGCCAGCACTTTGCCGTCGTGGCCGATGACGGCGGTGCTGCCGGTATTGGTGGCGCGCAGCATCGGGCGGCCGGTTTCTAGTGTGCGCATTTGCGAGATTTGCAAATGCTGCGGCAACGCGATGGTATCGCCGAACCAAGCGATGTTGGACACATTGAGCAGCATGGTCGGCTGCGGCGTTTTGTCGTGGTACGCGGCGGCGATTTGCGCAGCGATTTCCTCGCCGAACAAATCTTCATAGCAGATGTTGGGCAGCACTTGCTGGTCTTTCACCGCGAACGGCGCTTGCACTACCGCGCCGCGCGTGAAGTCGCCGAGCGGGATGCGCATCATATCGACGAACCAGCGAAAACCGAACGGCACAAATTCGCCGAAGGGCACCAGATGGTGCTTGTCGTAACGGTAGCCGGCGCGGTTGGCGGAAGTCAGCAGCGGCATTTGCGGCGCGATGCCGATCACGCTATTGGTATAGTCGCGCGGCCGCTCGCTGAAGGGTATGCCGATGATGAGATGGCTGCCGCTGCGGTGCGCGAAATCCGACAGGCCTGCCATGTATTCGGCCGGGATTTGATAGGACAAGAGTGGCAGCGCGGTTTCCGGTGTGGCGATCAGGTCGGCCGGCGCTGCGCGGATCAGCATGTCGTAGCTAGCCAATGTATCGACCAAGCGTTCGGGATCGAACTTCATTTCTTGCGGCACGTTCCCTTGCAATAGGCGCACGCTGATCGGCTTGCCTGCCGGCTGAGTCCAAGCGACGCTTTGCAAGCTCCAACCGCCGCCGATGATCGCGACGATGACGCAGATGGATGCGAGCACGGCTTGGCGTTGCGCCAGCAGCGCCAGTGCGCCGCCGAGCAAGGCCGCCAACCAGCCGAGACCATACACGCCGAACAGCGCCGCCCAACCGGCCAAGGGGCTGGCGTTGTGCGCGTAACCCGATACCACCCAGGGAAAGCCGGTGAATATCCAACCGCGCAGCCATTCACCGAGCGTCCAGCAAGCCGGCAGAATCAACAGCAGCGTGACAGCGTCAGAAGACGACCAGCGTTGCCGCAGCCACGTCGCCATGCCGACGGCACCGGCGGGGATCGCGCCCAGCGCCAAGCCCATCAAGGCCACCGCCAATGCCGCCAACCAGGCCGGCATGCCGCCGTAGTCGTGCATGCTGATGTACAGCCACCAAACACCGCACACTAGCCAACCCCAACCATAGACGAGGCCGATCCCGATGTTTTTTTTCACGGATGTAGGCTCCGAGCCATTGCGATGCAAGCAATGAAACAACAGCGCGAACAGCACGAGCTGCAGTGGCCACCAGCCGAACGGTGCGAAAGCGAGGATATTCAGCGCGCCGGCAACGGCGGCGAGCAAGAGAAGGGCGGGAAAAGGAAGGCGAGGAAGGCGAGTCATCACGCGCTGCGGAAACAAAAAAGAGGAGAGTTGCTCCGCATGAACATGCGCTTATTCGATCACTTCTTCGGTCTGCGGCAATTTTTCCACCAGCAGCATGTGAATTTGGCGCGCGTCGGCGCGTAGGATTTCAAAGCGCAACTGTTCAATCTCGACAGTTTCGCCCTTGTGGGGTACTCGGCCGAGATGGTTGGCCACCAAGCCGCCGATGGTATCGACATCCGCATCGGAAAATGCGCTGCCGACGGCATCATTGAACTGGCCGATTTCAGTCAACGCTTTGATGCGCCAACGCGGGCCATACATGCCATCCTTCAATGCCAAAATATTGTCTTCCGCTTCGTCGAAATCGTATTCATCCTCGATGTCGCCGACGATCTGCTCCAGCACGTCCTCGATCGTAATCAAGCCGGCGACGCCGCCGTATTCATCGACCACCATCGCAATGTGATTGCGGTTGGCGCGGAAATCGCGCAGCAATATGTTCAGGCGCTTCGATTCGGGAATGAACACCGCCGGGCGCAGCATGTCGCGCACCTCGAAAGATTCTTCTGCGTAGTAGCGCAACAAATCTTTCGCCAGCAAAATGCCGATCACCTTGTCGCGGTCGCCATCGACCGCCGGAAAGCGCGAGTGCGCGGTCTGCAACACCAGCGGCATCCAGTCTTCGATTGACTTCGACAGGTCGATCACATCCATTTGCGAGCGCGGAATCATGATGTCGCGCGCAGCCAAATCGGAAACCTGGAACACGCCTTCGATCATTGACAGCGCGTCGGCATCGATCAGGTTGCGCTCGTGCGCATCGTGCAGGATGTCGAGCAGTTCCGCACGGTTTTCGGGCTCGGGAGAAATCAGGGCGGTCAGGCGTTCAAACAGCGACCGGTGGGGTTTGGCGTCGGAAAATTTAACGCTACTAGGGTGATCTGGCATATGGCGGGGAGCCCTTGTTTCTGGGTTGGTTAGGATACACCAAAAGGAGCGCGCTTCCGCACTTGCCGCGTCAAGCGAAAGGAGTGCTTACTCACTTTTTGAAATGCGCTTGAATTCAGATGGTCTGGTAGGGATGGGCAAATCCAAGTTTGGCCATGATTGTCGCTTCCAGTGTCTCCATCTCGGCCGCTTCTTCCTCATCTTCGTGGTCGTAACCCTGTGCATGCAGCACACCATGCACCACCAGATGCGCGGTATGCGCTGCCAGCGTCTTCTTCTGTTCCTGCGCTTCGCGCATGAGCACGTCGCTGCACAGGATGATGTCGGCCTGCGTCATCTCATTGACTTCACTGTCTTCGTCTTCGCTATAAGCGAAGGTCAGCACATTGGTGGCGTAATCCTTGCCACGGTAATCGCGGTTCAGCGCCTGTCCTTCTTCCGCATCGACGAAGCGGATGGTTAGCTCGGCCGGGGCCAGCAGCGCGGCTTGCACCCAGCGCCGGACGTCGGTACGGAGAATGCGCTCTTTCAGTCGTGCATCGGGGTATTGCACTGACAGTGACAGCTTATGCTTCGGCATCTTTGCCTTTGCTGGTTTTGCTGGCGTTTTCATAGGCATCGACGATGCGGGCCACCAGCGGGTGACGCACCACGTCGGCGCTGGTGAAGTGGGTGAAGGCGATGCCGCGCACGTTTTTCAAGACCTTGGCGGCGTCGATCAGACCGCTCTTTTGATTGCGCTGCAAGTCGATCTGGGTGACGTCGCCGGTGACGACCGCCTTGCTGCCGAAGCCGATGCGGGTCAGGAACATCTTCATCTGTTCCGGCGTGGTGTTTTGCGCTTCATCGAGAATCACGAAAGCGTGGTTCAGCGTGCGGCCGCGCATGTAGGCCAGCGGCGCGATTTCGATGGCCTGCTTCTCGAACATTTTCTGCACGCGGTCAAAACCCATCAAGTCGTACAAGGCATCGTACAGCGGCCGCAGATAGGGATCGACCTTTTGCGCTAGGTCGCCCGGCAGGAAGCCGAGCCGTTCGCCGGCCTCCACTGCCGGGCGGGTCAGGACGATGCGCTGCACGGCGTCGCGTTCCAGCGCATCGACCGCACAGGCGACCGCGAGGTAAGTCTTGCCGGTGCCGGCCGGACCGATGCCGAAGGTGACATCGTGTTCGAGCACGGCTTTCAGATACTGGTTCTGATGCGGCGTGCGCCCGCGCAAATCGCTGCGGCGGGTTTTGAGGATCAGCGGTTCATCGTTTTCCTGCACCGGCACGCCGGCGATGGCTTTGGCTGACTTGACCGGCGTGCGCGGGCTGGCGTTGCCGACTCGCTGTTCCACCAGCGCGAGCTGGATGTCATCGACAGAGATAGTTTTGTCGGCCAGCGGATAGAAGCGTTCCAGCAGCGCCACCGCTTGTGCGGCCAATGCGCCGCTGACGATGAATTTATCGCCGCGCCGGAATAGCGAGACATCGAGCGCGGCAGCGATTTGTCGCAGGTTCTCGTCCATCGGTCCGCACAGGTGCGCTAGGCGCTTGTTGTCGAGCGGCTGCGGCGCGAATTGCAGGCTAGGCGCAGGTGTTTTTTTCATTCGGCAATCACCAATTCGCCGCGCACCGAATACGGATTGCTCTGCGTGATCTTCACATCGGCCAGTTGCCCGATCAGGCGCTGCCCGTGCGGGCCGGCCGGGAAGTTGACTGCGCGGTTGCATTCGGTGCGGCCCTGTAACTCACTGGCGTCTTTCTTCGACGGTCCCTCGATCAGGATTTTTTGCACCGAACCGACCAGCGCATCGCTGAACTTGCGGGTGTTGTCGGCGATGACTTTCTGCAAGCGCTGCAGACGCTGTAGTTTTACTTCGTACGGCGTGTCGTCGGCCAGATTTGCCGCCGGTGTGCCGGGGCGCGGGCTGAAGATGAAGCTGTAGCTGTTGTCGTAGCCGATGTCGTCGATCAGCTTCATCATTGCTTCAAAATCGGCATCGGTCTCGCCGGGGAAGCCGACGATGAAGTCGGACGAGATGGCGATATCCGGCCGCACTTCCTTCAGGCGGCGGATGATTGACTTGTATTCGAGCGAGGTATAACCGCGCTTCATCGCCATCAGGATGCGGTCCGAGCCATGCTGCGCCGGCAGATACAAGTGGTTCACCAGCTTCGGCACTTTCGCGTAAGTGTCGATCAAACGCTGGGTGAATTCCTTCGGATGGCTGGTGACGTAGCGGATACGTTCGATGCCATCCATTTCAGCAATGTATTCGATCAGCAGCGCGAAGTCGGCGGTGTCGCCCTCGCTCGCACCGACACCCATGACGCCGCGATAGGCATTGACGTTTTGTCCGAGCAGGGTGATTTCTTTGACGCCTTGCGCGGCCAGGCCGGCGACTTCGGCCAGCACGTCATCAAAGCGGCGCGACACTTCTTCGCCGCGTGTGTAAGGCACGACGCAATAGCTGCAATACTTGCTGCAGCCTTCCATGATCGAGACGAAGGCAGTAGCGCCTTCCACCTTGGCTGGCGGCAGGTGGTCGAATTTTTCGATTTCAGGGAAGCTGATATCGACTTGCGAGCGGCCGCTGCTGCGGCGTTGCTGCAATAAATCCGGCAAGCGGTGCAGGGTTTGCGGACCGAACACCACATCCACATACGGCGCGCGCTTGATGATCGCTGCGCCTTCCTGCGACGCGACACAACCGCCGACACCGATCACCAGATTCGGGTTTTTCAGTTTCAGCTCGCGCACGCGACCGAGATCGGAAAACACTTTCTCCTGCGCTTTTTCGCGCACTGAGCAGGTGTTGAACAGGATCACGTCGGCGTCATCCGGCGTGTCGGTTTTGACCAGTCCCTCGGCGGCATGCAGCACGTCCACCATCTTGTCCGAGTCGTACTCGTTCATTTGGCAACCGAAGGTTTTGATGAATACTTTTTTCTGCATGGTGTGTCGTGAGTGACCCACGTCGGAACGGGAGTGGCGTGGAAGCGAAAAATATCAAGCGAATCAACTGCTTGCCGTCAGTTTGGCGAGGCTGCAAGTGTAGCATCTTCGGCGAAATCAGCCGCTGCGGCTGAAGTAAAACCCCCGCGATACTCTTGCGAGATCGCAGGTTCGGGAACTGCTTGAAGCATGTTCGTGGTGGTGGAGAATTTACTACCGAACTACGCGCTATTGGGGTCAATGAGCGCTGGTGCGGTTTACTGCGTGTTTTCGGGATGTCAGGCCCATGTGCGGTTGGGTGGCGTCGGCGCGGTGGACGATCAGCTCGGCAGCCGTGTGGCCATGAATGGCA
>JAFECY010000307.1 GCA_018241865.1 Pseudomonadota bacterium
GCCGCGATGAAGATCGGGCTGACCGGCAGCAGGATGTAGTGCGGCTGGTTCATGGCGTGATGACCTCTTTTGCCTGATTAGCGGTGGCGGGGGCAGGGGTGGGAGCGGCGGTTGTCTTCTGTGCCGTCGGTTGCGCGTCCCCGGTTTTTTTCGCATCCTTCGTTTCTGCTGTTGTCTCTTTTGTCCCGCGCTTGCCGCCGCGATCTTTCTTGTCCCGGCTCTCTTCGGCAGGCGGACGCGGCGTTTGATTGGGCTCGGTCAGCAAAACCAGCAACTGCCGATTGCGATCGACGCCGGCGACGGGCTGACAAACGATGCGGGCGAAAGCATCGGTCGATTTGGTTTCCACCTGCACCACCTTTGCCACCGACAACCCGGCTGGATACACGCCATCGATACCCGAAGTCACCAGCATGTCGCCATCACGAATATCGGCATTGGTCGGCATGAAGCGCAGATCAAGCACGCCCACCTGACCGCGACCATAAGCCACGCTGCGTAAACCGCTACGTATCACCTGCACCGGGATCGCCTGATCCTTGTCGGTTAGCAGGGTCACTTCGGAGGTAAACAAAAACACGCGCGTGACTTGACCGACCACGCCGGTATCGTCGATCACCGGCTGCCCCGCCGTCACGCCGTCTTGGCTACCGCGATTGAGCACGATTTTGCGAGTAAACGCGTCGCGGGCGTCGTACAGAATTTCCGCCATCAACGACTTGACCGGCAGTCGTTCGCTGGCACCGAGCAAGTTGCGCAGATGGGCGTTTTCAGCAGCCAGTTGTTCTGATTGCTGCACGGACTGGGCATGGGCAATCAGTTGCGTTTTCAGGCGATGATTTTCCTGATCGAGCGCGTCCTTCGCGCCAAAATATTCTCCCGCGGAGCGCATGGCGTCGCGCGGCATCAAGGCGAGTCGCTGCAAGGGATACAGCGCCGCACCGATGGTCTGCCTGACGATCACCAACGTGTGTAGTCGCGAATCGATCACCAGCAGGATAATAGCCAGCAAGGAAAAAATCACCACCTTGGCACGGGCCGAAGCACCTTGCTTGAAGAGTGGCGGCGGACTGTATTCCATTTAGGCGGGATAAGCGGGAAATCTGCGGAGCCGAAAAACAATTGACGCCGATTTTGACGTGGACAACAAGATTGGCGTCGCCCCATGTGCGCGCCGGAAGCGGCAGCTTGCCACGCAAGCCGCCGGGAGAGTATTACTCGTAAGAGAAGATCGAGCCAAGTGTATCCATCCGCTCCAAAGCCATGCCAGAGCCACGCACCACGCAGGTCAGTGGATCTTCGGCGACGATGACCGGCAAGCCGGTTTCTTCCATCATCAAACGATCGAGGTCGCGTAGCAGCGCGCCGCCGCCGGTCAGCATCATGCCCTTCTCGGCAATATCCGCGCCCAATTCCGGCGGGGTTTGTTCCAGCGCGTTTTTCACGGCGGAGACGATGTTGTTCAGCGGGTCGGTCAGCGCTTCCAGAATTTCATTCGAGGAGATCGTGAACGAACGCGGAATACCTTCCGACAAATTACGCCCCTTGACTTCCATTTCCTTGACTTCGGAACCAGGGAAGGCGGAGCCGATTTCTTTTTTGATTGCTTCGGCGGTCTGTTCGCCGATCAGCATGCCGTAGTTGCGGCGGATGTAGTTGACGATGGCTTCGTCGAACTTGTCGCCGCCGACGCGCACCGAACCCTTATAGACCATGCCGCCCAGCGAGATGATGCCGACTTCGGTAGTGCCGCCGCCGATATCGACCACCATCGAGCCGGTCGCTTCGGACACCGGCAAGCCGGCACCGATTGCGGCGGCCATCGGTTCTTCGATCAGATAGACCTGCGAGGCACCCGCGCCGAGGGCGGATTCGCGGATCGCGCGGCGCTCAACCTGGGTCGAACCGCAGGGCACGCAAATGATGATGCGCGGCGAGGGCTTGAACAGTTTGGAATCGTGCACCATGCGGATGAATTGCTTGAGCATCTGCTCGGTGACGGTGAAGTCGGCGATCACGCCATCTTTCATCGGGCGGATCGCTTCGATATTGCCTGGCACCTTGCCCAGCATTTGCTTGGCTTCCTTGCCGACTGCTTGGATGGTTTTCTTGCCGTTCGGGCCGCCTTGCTGGCGAATCGCCACCACCGACGGCTCGTCCAGCACAATGCCGAGGCCACGCACGTAAATCAAGGTATTGGCAGTGCCGAGGTCGATGGCAAGGTCGTTCGAGAAATAGCTGCGGAGAAATCCAAACATGTAAGTAATCCTGTTGCGCCTGCGCGGCAAACGAAATCAATGAGAAAAAGAGGCAAACCGGCCAGCGCCAGCTAAGCAATTAACCCGGCATTCTACCTTATAATTCAGCTGAAACCAGCGGGTGAAAAAGCCAAAATACGCAGCGAATACGCTGTTTTGACAAGTAGTTGGCGCTCTTTCTCCCTTTCCCCGATTTCCTTGCCGGCGCGATCTAGCGCGTCTTGATAACCATGTCACTTGTACTCTCTGATGTGAAGCGTCTCGCCATTCTGGCGCGACTGGAATTAACCGATGACCAAGCGGCAGCCACGCTCCCCAAACTCAACGGCATTTTCGGCTTGGTCGAGCAAATGAAAGCGGTCGATACGCGCGGCATCGAGCCGCTGAATCATCCGATCGCCGCTTTCCAGCCGGATCTTGCCCTGCGCCTGCGCGACGACGCCGTCACCGAACCCGATCGCCGCGACGACTACCAGCAAGCTGCGCCCGCCACCCAAGATGGCCTGTATCTAGTGCCCAAGGTAATCGAATAACCCTGCAACGAAGCCTCTCATGCATACCAAAACTCTCAAGGAACTGTCGGCGCTGCTGCACGCACGTCAAGTTTCTGCCACCGAACTGGCCAAGCACTATCTGCAACGCATCACCCAAAGCGAGCTGAACGCTTTTCTGCACGTCGA
>JAFECY010000308.1 GCA_018241865.1 Pseudomonadota bacterium
TGAACCGCATCGAATCAAGCATCTCGATCGCGATGTTGCGATCAACACTGGCAAGATCGCCCCGTTTGCCAAACGCCTTTTCTTCCATCACCTCTGACGCATCTCTGGTCGGTCGGTGCGTCGCATTGCCGTGAGCCTGTGCCATACCGGCAGCCAGCAGGCATGCCGATAGCGCGATGGGAAAAGCCAATTTCTGCATTTTTCTCGCCTCCTTTTCAATGATGCCCATCATGGCCATCCGGCTTGCGCACCTTGAGCTCGACGCCCTTCTTTTGCCTACCAGACTTGAGACGAATCGGCGCCGGCAGCGGCCCTTTCCATTCGCGCGCCCGCGTGCCCGGCGGATGCCGGTACCAGCCGGGATCGCGGTAATCGCCCGGTTTTTGTTCCTTGCGTATCTTGACCGTGGTGAACATGCCGCCCATTTCGATACCACCAAACGGCCCCTGTCCACCCATCATCGGCAGGGTATTGTCGGGCAGCGGCATTTCCATATCGCCCATCGCGCCGCCGCTCTCGCCCATCGCCATGTAGTCGGGCACCAGCTTGTTGATTTTTTCAGCGATGCCGCGCTGATCGACGCCGAGCATGTTGGGCACGTCATGCCCCATGGCGTTCATGGTGTGGTGCGATTTGTGACAATGGAAAGCCCAATCGCCGGGCTCGCTGGCGTCGAACTCGATGGCGCGCATCTGACCGACGCCGATATCGGTGGTGACTTCCGGCCAGCGCGCGGCGGGCGGCACCCAGCCGCCGTCGGTGCCGGCGACCACGAACTCGTGACCATGCAAATGGATAGGATGATTGGTCATGCTGAGATTGCCGCAACGGATGCGCACGCGGTCGCCTTGTCGGCACACCATCGAATCGATGCCGGGAAAGACGCGGCTGTTGAAAGTCCACAGATTGAAGTCGAGCATGGTGCTGACTTTGGGCGTGTAGCTGCCGGGGTCGATGTCGTAAGCGTTCAGCAGGAACACGAAGTCACGATCGACTTTCATGAATTCCGGGTCTTTCGGATGCGTGACCCAAAAACCCATCATGCCCATCGCCATCTGCATCATCTCGTCGGCATGCGGGTGATACATGAAAGTGCCGGGACGTTGGGCGACGAATTCATAAACGAAAGTCTTGCCGGGCGCGATGCCCGGCTGGGTCAACCCGGTGACGCCATCCATGCCGTTGGGCAGGCGCTGGCCGTGCCAGTGGATGCTGGTGTGTTCCGGCAGCTTGTTGGTGACGAAGATACGCACGCGGTCGCCCTCGACCACTTCGATAGTCGGCCCCGGCGACTGACCGTTGTAGCCCCACAGCCGCGCCGTCATGCCGGGCGCGAGTTCGCGCTCCACCGGCTCGGCCACCAGATGAAATTCTTTGACGCCCTTGTTCATACGCCAAGGCAAAGACCAACCGTTCAGCGTGACCACCGGGTTGTAAGGACGACCGCTGGCCGGTTGCGGCGGTGGCTGGGTAACAGCTTTGTCCATCACCGGCGCTTCCGGCAGCGCAGCAGCGCCGAGACGACTGACCATGCCGGCGCCGACGGCGGCGAGGCCGGCGCTGCGGAAGAAATCGCGACGTGAAACCATGTTCTTTCCTTTCAGTGTGCCTGCCGGCTGGCAGCAGCGGGTTCGACGCGCAGGGACGCGGACGTGCCGCCACCACTGCCGCTGAGCGCGGCTTGCAGATCGGCCTCGGCGATCCAGAAATCGCGCTGCGCTTCGATGGCGGCATTGACGCTGACCATCTGCTCGCGCGCATCGGCGAGCAAATCGAAGACGCCGGTCAACATACCGTTGTAACGCAACAGCACTTCATCGGAAATTTTTTTCCGCAACGGCACCACATCATCGCGGTAGTGACGCGCCAAATCGTAACTGGCGCGATAGGCGGAGTACGCCTCGCGCGCTTCCGATTGCGCACGAATGGCCGCATCGGCGGCGCGCTGCACCGCCTGCATGTAGAGCGCCTCGGCCTTGGCCACGCGCGCGCCGCCCCAGTCGAACAGCGGCAACTCCAGCGACACTTCATAGCCGTTGGCGCGCGGTTTGTCGCTGGCGCTTTTGTTGGCATAGCCAGCATCGAGCACGTTGATGAAACCGGTGGCACGGGTCAAGCCGAGCGCACTGGCGGTGGCTTCGGTGTCACGCAGTGCACTCTGTAAATCGAGACGCTGGCGCAGCGTCTGCACTTCGATGTCGGCATCGCTCTTGGCGGTACGCGGCAGATCGGGCAGGCGCTGCGGTAACTTGTATGCAGCACTGCCCTTCTCCAAACCAAGCAGACGCGCCAACTGTTCGCCGCTGGCGATGGCTTCGTGTCTTGCTCGCGTAATTCTTGCCACAGCATCGGCATGGAAAACTTGTTCGCGCGCTTCCGCCAGCTTGCTCCAGTTGCCGGCCTTGCGCATACGCTGCGCCAACTCTGCAGCGGCTTCAGCGGCAACGCCGACCTGCTCCATATAGTGCAGGGTTTGTCGAGCAGCAAGCGCGCGGTAATACGCGCGCAAGGTGTCGCCGGCCAATTGCACCGCTTGCGCAGCGGCCGTCAGTTTCGCTTGCTCGAAACGACGACGTTCAATGTCGCTGCGTATCGGCATGGTCAGCAAACCACCGATATCAAATAGGATGCTGCGGTCGATTTCAACATCGTCGCCGCCACGCAAGCGGCCGAAGCTGAAACTAGGATTGCGCAGGCGGCCGGCCTGCACCAAGTCGGCCTCGGCCACGCCGAGCTCGGCCAGCGCCGCCTGCAAGCCGCGGTTGTTCAACAGCGCAATGCGCACCGCAGATTCGGGGCTCAAATCTCGCGCCAGCAAGGCGTTGACGGTCTTCGTGTTATTGCTGCGTTCATCCTCGGTTTTCAGTTGTCGCACATCCTGCCCCGTGCGTTCGCGCACCAGATCAGAGACGGTGTGCATGCCGCCGTCGGCGGAAAAACTCACGCAACCGGCCAAGGTCAACATCGCCAGAGCGGATACAAAGAGAGATCGCATACTGTCCTTATCAGCGAAAATCGGGGCAAGCGTGCCACAACCAATTCTCAGAAGTATCAACCCTCCCACAATAGGAAGGTCAAGCATTTTTCTTGCTTGTGTGGCGCTCACAGTCCGAATGTGGACGATCGAATGCTGTTGCA
>JAFECY010000309.1 GCA_018241865.1 Pseudomonadota bacterium
GGAAAGCCTTGCGGCATTTCCGGGTTTTTCTTGCGCGATCGAACTGCGCTAAAAACCTTACTGCGACTGCTTATGCAACTTATTGTGCAGCGGCTTTCTTGGCTTTTTTGTGCTTGGCTTTCTTGGCGTGCTTAGCTTTCTTAGCATGCTTGGCTTTCTTGGCCTTTTTAGCAGCCGGAGCCGGAGCAGCGGCAGGAGCCGACGCGGCAGCAGGAGCAGCCGGAGCAGCGGCAGGAGCCGGAGTTTGCGCGAAAGCGGTACCCATTGCGAAGGTCATAGCGACCAGAGCGGCGAGGATCTTGGACATGTTGAATTTCCTTTTGTTGGCACGTAGAACCATTCTACGATTACCGCTTTAACGCAAGGCATTGCCAGCGAGTTGACACGGCCCTGAAAATTTCCAAGGCCTGTGCCGGGGTCACCGACGCGAATTACCGTTCCACCGCCAGCGCCACGCCCATGCCGCCGCCTATGCACAAGGCCGCCAGACCACGCTTGGCGTCGCGGCGTACCATTTCATGCAACAGAGTAACCAGAATCCGGCAACCGGACGCGCCGATCGGGTGCCCAATCGCGATCGCGCCGCCATTGACGTTGATTTTGCTGGTATCCCAGCCCATCTCGCGGTTAACGCCGATAGCTTGGGCAGCAAAAGCCTCATTGATTTCCATCAAATCCAAGTCTTGATGTGTCCAGCCGGCCTTCTTCAGGCACAACTGTGCCGCTGGCACCGGGCCCAGCCCCATGAAAGCAGGATCGACGCCCGCCGAGGAATACGCCTTGATGGTCGCCAACGGGGTCAAGCCCAGTTCCTTGGCCTTGCTGGCCGACATCAGCATCACGGCGGCGGCGCCGTCATTGATGCCAGAAGAGTTAGCGGCGGTCACGGTGCCGGCTTTGTCGAAAGCCGGACGCAAGCCGGCGATGCTGTCCAGCGTCACGCCTTCCTTGACGTATTCGTCGCTGTCGAAAACGATCGTGCCTTTTTTCTGCGGAATTTCTACCGGCAGTATCTCATCCTTGAATTTGCCGGCTTTTTGCGCGGCTTCGGCTTTGTTTTGCGAAGCGACGGCGAACTGATCCTGCTCTTCGCGCGAAATGTCGAATTTCTTGGCGATATTCTCGGCGGTGACGCCCATGTGGTAGTTGTTATACACATCCCACAGACCGTCATTAATCATGCTGTCCACCAACTTGGTGTCGCCCATGCGGAAACCGTCGCGCGAATTGTTCAGCACGTGCGGCGCGGCGCTCATGTTTTCTTGGCCGCCGGCGATGACGATGGACGAATCGCCGGCCTTGATGGCTTGCGTCGCCAAATGCACCGCTTTCAAACCGCTGCCGCATACTTGGTTGATGGTCATGGCCGGAATCGTGTTGGAAAGGCCGGAATAGATCAATGCCTGCCGCGCCGGATTTTGGCCGACGCCGGCCGTGAGAATCTGGCCCATGATGACTTCACTAATCGCATCCGGTTTGACGCCCGTTTTGGCCAGCAATCCCTTGATGACATGCGCACCCAGATTGGCGGCGGAAATTTTTGCAAGCGAACCACCGAATTTGGCTACCGGAGTCCGCTGCGCAGCGACGATCACGACATCATTCATTTTTTATACCTCGTATTCCACTTGATAAGAGCAAATAGGGCAGCCAACGACTACCCTTCCGTTCCTGCCGGCAAAACCGGATGCAGAGGCATCTATTGTACCTTGTGCAGCGCAACATGCGGTGCGGCGCGACACAAGACATTCCATTGTCTGTTTGCCCAGATACAGTGGCATAGCGTGAACATGCCTTGCCGCAAGACTCAGGTTTTCTGTATCCGATAACAAGGTGTGTATTTCTTCCCCGGCAGCTTCATACGATGCTGACTGACAAAGGATGACAGCAGCGCATCCATCGCCGCCATGATGGCGGGGTCGCCGTGAATTTCAAACGGCCCGTGCGCCTCGATGGCACGAATACCCTGATCCTTGACGTTGCCCGCCACCACGCCCGAAAAAGCGCGACGCAAATTCGCTGCCAACATGTGACTTTCCTGATTCTTATGCAAGGACAGGCCGCGCATGTTTTCATGGGTGGGCGCGAACGGCTTCTGAAATTCATGATCGATTTTCAGTGTCCAGTTGTAGTAATACGCATCCGCAGCCTCTTTACGGAATTCGCGCACTTTCTTGATGCCGGCATGCATTTCCTGCGCCACCGCTTCCGGGTCGTTGATGATAATTTTGTAGTGGCGCTGCGCTTCCGACCCCAACGTGTCAGCGATGAACTGATCGATCTGCTTGAAGTAATCGGCCGCGCTTTCCGGCCCGGTGAACACCAACGGAAAAGGCAAACGGGCATTGTCTGGATGCAGCAGGATACCGAGTAGGTACAAGATTTCTTCTGCCGTGCCAGCTCCGCCGGGGAACACCACGATGCCGTGGCCAACGCGCACGAAAGCTTCCAGCCGTTTCTCGATATCCGGCATGATGACCAAATCATTGACAATCGGATTCGGCGCTTCGGCTGCAATGATGCCGGGCTCGGAAATACCGAGGTAGCGACCATTATGCAGACGCTGCTTGGCATGGCCGATCGTCGCGCCCTTCATCGGCCCTTTCATCGCGCCGGGGCCGCAGCCGGTGCAGATATCCATGCCGCGCAAACCGAGGTAGTAACCGACTTTTTTGGTGTAATCGTATTCGCCGCGCGGGATCGAATGGCCGCCCCAGCACACCACCAGATTGGGGTTGAGCAGCGGCTTCAAGACATTGGCGTTGCGCAAAATGTGGAACACCGCATCGGTGATGCCTTCCGAGCTATCCAGATTGAACTTCGGATTATCGTGAATATCATCGCTGACGAAAATCACGTCACGCAACACCGCGAACAAATGTTCGTGGATGCCTTTAATCATCTGGTTATCGACAAAGGCCGACGCCGGTGCCCCACGAATGTCGAGCTTGATGCCGCGCTCGCGCTGGACGATGCTGACATCGAAAGAACGATAACGCTCCAATAATTCTTTGCCGTCGTCCATGCCACTGCCGGTGTTCAGCACGGCCAGCGAACAGTTGCGGAAAATATCGTACAAACCACCTTGACTGGTGTCGCGCAGTTTGTTGACTTCAGATTTGGAGAGAACTTCAAGGCGGCCTTCCGGCGCGATTTGGGTATCAACAACGTCGTACTTCATAGGAATGCGAGTCTCCATGTAGGTTTTTTCTGTTGTAACGGGAAACGACCAGCAAGTCCAGCGCCGCATGCGTATTCATGCCATGCGCGCAACGCACATCAACGCTTGCTGAGCAATCCCTGACGCCGCGCCTCGAACACGGCGGCACTACGCGAATGCACCGACAGCTTGCCGTAGATATTTTTGATGTGGGTTTGCACCGTGCTGACCGACAGCGAGAGCTGCAGCGCGATGTCGCCATACGAAGCGCCTGTCGCAATCAGATCGAGTATCGTTTGCTCGCGCCGAGTGAGACTGGCGACACTCCCGTTGTCGCGATCGGCGGCGTGCCGGCCTTCGCGCAGACGCCGTAACACCAAGCGCGCGATTCCCGGACTCATCGGCGCTTCACCCTCGCGCAGAGCGAGGATGGCACGCGAAATTTCATCTTTGTAGCTACCCTTGAGCAAATAGCCGGTAGCGCCCGCCTCGATCGAATCGAGCACGTCACTCTGGTCGCTGGATGTGGTCAGCACCATGATGTTGCATTCTGGATGGCGTTCCGCACACAGGCGGATGATGTCGATACCGGAGCCGTCCGGCAAACCGAGATCGACCAGTAGCACATCGGGGCGCTGCTGCTGCAACCAGATTAGCGCAGGTGCCATGCAATCGAAAGCCTCGGCCAATTGCAGAGCAGGATCGGCAGCAATCGACAGACAGACCGCCTTGCGCGTGACGCTGTCGTCTTCCACGACCAGTATCCTGGCCGGCGGCGGCTTATTCAAATTATCCATGCGGTGCAAGTTCCTTGTCCGGGATGCGCTTCATACAATACACGTGCGATATTGATGCGGCCTGCAGCGCAGCCTGATTGCCGATGATTGCGGCATGCTTTTATTGCGAATTGTTATTTTTTTGATAAAAAATTTCGTTGTTTTTCCAATTTTTCCCCATTGTAA
>JAFECY010000030.1 GCA_018241865.1 Pseudomonadota bacterium
CCGGGCGGCATGTCGACGATGAGGTAATCCAGCGCGCGCCAGTTGGTTTGCTCCAGCAATTGCATCAGCGCCTGCACCACCATCGGGCCGCGCCAGACCATCGGTTGATCGGGATCGATCATGAAGCCGATGGACGAGACTTGCAGGCCGTGGTTTTCCAGCGGCTCCATGCTCTTGCCGTCGCGGCTTTCCGGCTGGCCGGAGATGCCCATCATCATCGGCTGCGAGGGGCCGTAGATATCGGCGTCGAGCAAGCCGACCGCCGCGCCTTCGGCTGACAAGGCCAGCGCCAGATTGACGGCGGTAGTCGATTTGCCGACGCCGCCCTTGCCCGAGGCGACCGCGATGATGTTCTTGACGTTGGACAGCAGCTTGACGCCGCGCTGCACCGCGTGCGACATGATCTTGCTATAAACGTTCACATGGACTTTGCCCACACCCGGCACGGTCTTCAGCGCGGCGACGGCGGCGGCGTGCAGCGGCTCGATCTGGCTGTTGGCCGGATAGCCGAGTTCGACATCGACGCTGACATCGGCGCCCGTGACCTGAAAATTCCGTGCCGACTTGGAAGAAACCAAGTCTTTGCCGGTGTTGGGGTCTATCACTTGGGTCAGTGCGGCCTTGGCGGCCTCGACGGTCATGCTCATTGCTTCTCCTGAATTCAAGCCCCACAGTCTAAACCAATCGCCGCCCTCCTTCTTCCCACACTGCTAAAATCGGGGTTTTATTTCTTCATTGCACCGCCTCATGCGCACCGCACATCCCCGCAAGCTGTTCGTCACCACCGCCCTGCCCTACGCCAATGGCGCGTTCCACATCGGTCACATCATGGAATATATCCAAGCCGACATTTGGGTGCGGTTCCAGCGCATGCAGGGCAACGAGGTGCATTTCGTCGGCGCCGACGATGCCCACGGCGCACCCATCATGATCGCGGCCGAGAAAGCCGGCGTCACGCCGCAGGAATTTGTGGCAAACATCGCCGCCGGTCGCAAGCAATACCTAGATGGTTTTCACATCGCTTTCGATAACTGGCACTCCACCGATGGCCCGGAAAATCACGAACTGTCGCGCGACATCTACCGCCGCCTGCGCGATGCCGGCTTGATTACGACCAAGACCATCGAACAGTTCTACGATCCGGTCAAAAACATGTTTCTGCCGGATCGCTACATCAAGGGCGAGTGTCCGAAGTGCGGCACAAAAGATCAGTACGGCGATGCTTGTGAAAACTGTTCGGCCGTGTATGCGCCGACCGATTTGAAAAATCCGTATTCGACCCTGACTGGCGCGACGCCGGTGATGAAATCGTCCGAGCACTTCTTCTTCAAATTGTCCGATCCCAAGTGCACCGAATTCCTGCGCGCATGGGCGCTCGATCCACATCGACTGCAACCGGAAGTCGCCAACAAAGCGCGCGAATGGCTGGATGGCGAAGAGGGCTTGGGCGACTGGGACATCAGCCGCGACGCGCCCTATTTCGGCATCGAAATTCCCGATGCACCGGGCAAGTATTTCTACGTTTGGCTGGATGCGCCGATCGGCTATCTGGCTTCGCTGAAAAATTATTTCGACAAAACTGGGCGCGACTTCAGCGCCTTCCTCGCCGATCCGAGCAGCGAGCAGTATCATTTTATCGGCAAAGACATCACCTATTTCCACACGCTGTTTTGGCCAGCCGTGCTGCAGTTTTCTGGTCTCAAGACACCGAACAATGTTTTCGTGCATGGTTTCATCACCGTCTCCGGCGAGAAAATGTCGAAGTCGCGCGGCACCGGCATTTCGCCATTGCGCTATCTGGACATCGGCATGAACCCGGAATGGTTGCGCTATTACATCGCCGCCAAGCTGAACGCAAAAGTCGAAGATGTCGATTTCAACCCAGATGATTTCGTCTTGCGCGTCAATTCCGACCTGATCGGCAAATACGTCAACATCGCCAGCCGCGCCGCCGGCTTCATCACCAAACGCTTCGGCGGCCAGTTGAGCGATGCGGTATCCGGCGACGCCGCGATGAGCTGGAAGCTGCGTTTCGCCGAACAAGAAGCGGCGATCCGCGACGCGTATGAAGCGCGCGAATACGGCAAGGCGATCCGCCAGATCATGGCGCTAGCCGACGAGGTCAACCAATACGTCGATACCAAAAAACCGTGGGAGCTGGCCAAGAACCCGGCCAACGATCAAGAATTGCAAGATGTCTGCAGCAACCTATTGCGTTCTTTTTATTGCCTGACAATTTTTCTCGCGCCGATTCTGCCTGCGCTGGCGCGCAAGGTTTCGACTTTGTTCCGTATGGAGCGCGATTTAACTTGGGCGGATTTGCAAAGTAGTCCGACGGCGATTGGCACATTCGAACATCTGATGCAGCGGGTGGATCCGAAGATGTTGGATGCATTGTTTGAGGCGCCGGCTGCTGCTGTAACCCATCCCCATCCCGGCCTTCCCCTTGAAGGGGAAGGTGAGGACGGCGGGGCGATTGAGGCGCTCGCCCCTGAGATTAAGATTGACGACTTCACCAAGATCGACCTGCGCATCGCCAAGATCGTCCATTGCGAACACGTCGAAGGTTCCGACAAGTTGCTGCGCCTGACACTCGATGTCGGTGAAGGCCGCACCCGCAACGTTTTTTCCGGCATCAAGTCTGCCTATCAACCAGAAGAACTAGTCGGCAAGTTGACCGTGCTGGTCGCCAACCTCGCACCGCGCAAAATGAAGTTCGGCGTCTCGGAAGGCATGGTGCTGGCCGCATCCGCCGCCGATGAAAAAACCAATCCGGGCATCTACATCCTCAACCCTTGGCCCGGTGCCGAACCGGGTATGCGGATACGCTAAATTTATGGATTTGACCCTTCGGGAAGCCACGTTCAACGATGCACAACTGATCGCTGACATCACGCGCGCGGCTTGGTCTGGCAAGGTTGCGGTCACGTCCAGCGGCCACCGCGAAACAGCGGTGCAGGTGCAACAGCATCTACAGAACGGCGGCGGCTTTATCCTCTTGCTGCATGACGACCCGATCGGCTCGGTGCGCTGGCTGCCGCAAGATACCGATGCAAATGTCTGGGACATCCTGCGCATGGGCATCCTGCCGCCCTATCGCGGCCGCAATTTGACACAGCATTTATTGGAAGCGGTGGTGCACCATGCACAGACTGCCAATGTCGCCGAACTGCGGCTGGCGGTACGCAACGACCAATCGCGTCTGCTCGATCTATACGCCGCTTACGGTTTTGAAGTCGCGCCGGAACTGGAATACGCCCACGCCAATCCGCTGGAACCGGCACCGACCGTGATGCGTCGCTTTCTCAAGCATTGACCGACACCACTCGCCCGCCGGCAATTCCGCGCCGCCCAAAGGTAAAAGGGTAAAATAGCGGCTTGCTTTCACTCTCTTGCCAGATTCCCATGAGCCTCTTCAAACAATATTCGCGCTACGAATCCGAGATCACCCGTTTCATCAAAGATTTGAAAGAAAAAAATCCGCAACTGGAAGAACAGCAGCGTGCCGGCCGCGCCCGCCTGTGGGACAAAGAACCGATCGACTTGGACGCGCGCCGTCGCGCCGACGAGTCGCGCGTGGAACAACAAGCTTACGTGTACCAAAACAAGGTCTGAAGTGAGCACCACACATAACGCCGACGCCGCACCGGACGCGCTCGATTTGGCCGTCGCCGGCCAGCCCGACTCGACGCCAGACGTGGTCGATGGCGTCGCCTTCGCCAAGCTGTACGGCGAACCGCTGTTTCAATTGCCGAACGACCTGTACATTCCGCCGGATGCGCTGGAAATTTTTCTCGAAGCCTTCGAGGGGCCACTCGACCTGCTGCTCTATTTGATTCGCAAACAGAACTTCAACATCCTCGACATTCCAATGGCCGGGGTCACTAAGCAGTATTTGGATTACGTCGAACAGATTCGCAAACATAACCTCGAACTGGCCGCCGAATATTTGTTGATGGCAGCCATGCTGATCGAGATCAAATCGCGCATGCTGTTGCCGGTGAAGCACTCGGAAACCGGCGAGGAAGTGCAAGATCCGCGTGCCGAGCTGGTGCGTCGCTTGCTCGAATATGAACAAATCAAGTTGGCCGCTTTTCAGCTCGACACATTGCCGCAAGTCGGCCGCGACTTCGTCCGCACGCAAATTTACATCGAGCAAAGCATCGTCACCCGCTGGCCGGACGTCAACGTGGTCGATCTGCAATCGGCTTGGGCCGATGTATTCAAGCGCGCCAAACTGACTCAGCATCACAAAATCAGCCGCGAGGAATTGTCGGTGCGCGAGCATATGTCCGGCATCTTGCGTCGTCTGCAGTCGAGCAAATTCGTCGAGTTCGCCGAACTGTTCGACCCATCGCGCGGCGTGCCGGTGGTGGTAGTAAACTTCATCGCTCTGCTGGAGCTCGCCAAAGAAACCCTGATCGAAATCACCCAGGCCGAAGCCTTTGCGCCGATCTATGTGCGCTTGGCGTATTCGCCGACCTGACACCCAACGCGCTGTGCGCCTTTGCACCATGAAAATCATTTCGTCGATTGAAGATTTGCGCGATCAATTGCGCGGCCAGTTGCGCACCGCGTTCGTGCCGACTATGGGCAACCTGCACGAAGGCCATTTGTCGCTGATGCGGCTGGCGCGCAAACATGGCGACCCGGTGGTAGCGTCGATTTTCGTCAACCGTCTGCAGTTCGGCCCCAACGAAGATTTCGACAAATACCCGCGCACCTTCCAAGCCGATGTCGAGAAGCTGGAGAAGGAAGGCGTGTACGTGCTGTTCGCGCCGACCGAGAAAGACCTCTATCCCGAGCCACAGGAATTCCGCGTGCGCCCGCCAGACGACTTGGGCAATACGCTGGAAGGCGAATTCCGCCCTGGTTTTTTCGGCGGTGTCACCACCGTGGTGCTGAAATTATTTTCTTGTGTGCAGCCGCGCGTGGCGGTGTTCGGCAAGAAGGATTATCAGCAGTTGATGATCGTGCGGAACATGGCGCGCCAGTTCGCGCTGCCGACCGACATCATCGGCGCGGAAACCTTCCGCGCTGCAGACGGCTTGGCGCTGTCTTCGCGCAACGGCTACTTGTCGGCCGAAGAACGCAAGGAAGCGCCGGCGTTGTATCGCATACTCAACGAAGTCGCCGATGAAGTCCGCAGCGGCCATCTCGACACGTTCGAGCTGGAGCGACAGGCGATGGCGAAACTGGCGGCACGCGGCTGGAAGCCCGACTACATCTCGATCCGCCGCCGCGACGATTTGATGCCGCCCAGCGCCGGCGATCTGGCGCAAGACACGCTGTTGGTGGTGCTGGCCGCCGCCAAGCTCGGCGGCACGCGTCTGATCGACAACCTCGAAATTTAAACCGCCGCATCATGCACGCAAGGATCAAAGGCGGCACATTCATCGCTTTGCTCTGCGTCTTGTTGCTGATATCGCCGGCACTGCATGCAGCCACCGTATTGGTGCAAGACGACGCCGGCCATGCAGTCAAACTTTCTACTCCCGCGCGTCGCATCCTCAGTCTCGCCCCGTCCACCACTGAATTGTTGTTCGCCGTCGGTGCCGGTGCGTACGTGATGGGCGTGGTCGATTACAGCAACTATCCGCCGCAGGCCAGCCAACTCCCCTCGGTGGGCAGCGCCGCCGCGCTCGACATGGAACGCATCGTCGCGCTGCAGCCGGATTTGATCGTCGCTTGGCGCAGCGGCAATTCCGCCGCACAAATTGCCCGGCTGCGTGCTCTGCACTTCACGGTATTTGAAAGCGAGCCGCGCGATTTCGCCGCCATCGCCACCAACATGGAACGACTAGCGCATCTGGCCGGCACCGACGCCATCGGTCACGCCGCCGCCGAAGCATTCCGCACGCATCAACGACAACTCGCACAAACGTACAGCCGACGCGCGCCGGTGCGGGTGTTTTACCAGATATGGGACAAGCCGCTGATGACACTGAACGACAGCCACATGGCATCGGCCGTCATCCGCTTGTGCGGCGGCGTCAACATCTTCGGCAAACTCGGTCCACTCGCACCCACGGTCGGCCTCGAAGCTGTCATGCAAGCCGACCCGGAAGCGATCATCGACGATAGCAAAGCTACGTCAACCGCAAACTCAAGCTGGCAACGTTTCCCGCATATGACCGCAGTAGCGCGCGGCAATGTGTTCGCCATCAACCCTGATTGGATGAGCCGACCGGGACCACGCGTGTTGGATGGCGCGGAAGCGCTGTGTCGTGATCTGGAAAGCGTGCGTGCCCGGCGCAAGTGAAAAAAGCAGAAATTCAGACGATAGTTCGTTATTGCGGTTCCCCTCCCCTTCA
>JAFECY010000310.1 GCA_018241865.1 Pseudomonadota bacterium
TGTGCTATTGGCGAACAAACACGCCACCGCCTTATTTTCCTCACTCGGCTTTCGCGATTTGCAGGATGCGCTACTGCCCTACCTGTTTTCGACCCTGAACAAGGCCGAACCGCTCAATCAAAACGCCGGCAAGCATTTCGATTGGTGGCAACTGCTCGATCTGCAATACGCGCCGATGCTGGCCGAGGGTGTCAGCGTGCAAGACCAGCACGGCTGCGATTTGTTAATCAAGAGCGCGCCTAGCCGTTCGGCGGCCAATGTGCTGGCCGGTTGGATCATCAGCATCATCGACATTTCGCCGATCCGTGCTGCCGAGCGCAGCCGCGACGAAACTCTGCGCTTTCTGTCGCACGACATGCGCGCGCCGCAAGCCTCGATCATCGCCCTGCTCGACTTACAAAACGACCCGGTCACCGCCTTGCCGCTGGCAGAATTGTTCAGCCGCATCGAGAAAGCCTCGCGCAAGACGCTCGGACTGGCCGACAACTTCGTGCAATTGGCGCGTGCCGAGTCGCAAGAGTACCGGTTGGAGGAAGTCGATTTCCAAGACTTACTGATCGACGCCACGGATGAAATGTGGTCGCTAGCCCGCAGCAAGCGCATCGAGTTGGCCAGCGACATCGGCGAAGGCGAATTTCCGGTCAAGGTCGATCGTTCGCTGATGACGCGCGCGCTGGTCAACCTGATCTCGAACGCCATCAACTACAGCCCGGAAAATACGCGGGTCAGTTGCAAGCTGGAAGTCTGGCCCAGCTTGGACAATTCGCACGTCGTCTGCAGCATTAGCGACCAAGGTTACGGCATCGCGCCGGGCGAGCAGGTCAAGCTGTTCCGCCGTTTCCAGCGCTTGGACACACCCAACCAGCCGCACGCCGAAGGCATCGGCCTCGGGCTCGTGTTCGTCAAGACCGTGGTGGAACGCCATCGCGGTCAGATCAGCTTTTCCAGCAAGGTCGGCCTCGGCACCACCTTCACCCTCAGTTTGCCGGCATCCGCTTAACCCGGCGGCTATAATGTCGGGGTAAAAATTTTCCCCGGAAGCAATGCAATTCCTCGCCGTCGGCCTCAATCACACCACCGCGCCGCTCGCGTTGCGCGAAAAGGTGGCCTTCCCGGCTGACCAGATCGGTCAGGCGGTGGCGGCGGCGCGCACCCGATTGGCGCGCGGCAGCGTGGCGGCGACGGTGGATGAAACGGCCATCCTCTCGACTTGCAACCGCACCGAACTCTACGTCGCCAACAAACTGCCGGGCGACGCCGACGCCGTGATGGATGCCACCGCGCATTTCCTCGCCGAATACCACCGCTTGCCCTACGCCGAACTGCGCCCCTATCTTTACACGTTGCCGCAAGACGATGCGGTGCGCCACGCTTTCCGAGTCGCCTCCGGGCTCGATTCGATGGTGCTGGGCGAGCCTCAGATTCTCGGCCAGATGAAAGATGCGGTGCGCCAAGCCGAAGCCGCCGGCGGCCTCGGCACCTATCTGCACCAAATGTTTCAGCGCACCTTCGCGGTCGCCAAGGAAGTCCGCAGCACCACCGCCATCGGCGAACACAGCGTGTCGATGGCAGCGGCGGCGGTACGGCTATCGCAGCGCATCTTCGACACCATCGCCGAGCAACACGTGCTATTCATCGGCGCAGGCGAAATGATCGAGTTGTGCGCCACCCACTTCGCCGCACAAAGCCCCAAATCGCTGACCATCGCCAACCGCACGCTGGAACGCGGCGAACATCTGGCGCACCGCTTCAACGGCCGTGCAATTCGCTTGGCCGATTTGCCGGAACAGTTGTCCCGTTTCGACATTGTGGTGTCCTCGACTGCTTCTTCGCTGCCGATCATCGGCCTCGGGTTGGTCGAACGTGCGATCAAAGCACGCCGCCACAAACCCATGTTCATGGTCGATCTGGCGGTGCCGCGCGACATCGAAGCCGAAGTCGGTCGGCTCGACGACGTGTTTCTGTACACCGTCGATGATCTCGCCTCGGTAGTGCAAACCGGCATCGAAAATCGCCAAGCCGCGGTCGCGCAAGCCGAAGCCATTATCGAAACGCGCGTGCAATCTTTCATGCACTGGGTCGATAGTCGCGCCGTCGTGCCGCTGATTCAAGATTTGCAGGAAAGCAGCGAAACCATGCGCTTAGCCGAACTGGAACGCGCCAAAAAATTGCTGGCGCGCGGCGAAGACATCGACACCGTACTCGACGCTCTGTCTCGCGGCTTGACCGCCAAATTCCTGCACGGCCCGCAGCAAGCGCTGCACGATGCCGACGCCGACGAGCGCGCACGACTAGCTACGCTGCTACCGCAATTGTTCCGCACCAAGCGCTAGCGACGTTCACTACCGCTGCCCGTGCGCCCGCCTGTCGCGGGCATCCTTTTTACTCCGAACGCCTACGCATGAAACCCTCCCTGCTTGCCAAGCTCGATCACTTGACGCACCGACTGGCCGAAGTCGGCGATCTGTTAATCCAAGAAAACGCCACTGCCAACATGGACAGCTATCGCAAGCTGACCCGCGAGCATGCCGAGTTGGAACCACTGGTTGCGCTCTACCACAACTATCGTCAAGCGGAAAGCGATGTCGCCACCGCGCAGGAATTGCTGGCCGATCCCGACATGAAGGCATTCGCCCAGGAAGAAATCGCCGCCGCGAAAACGCGCATGGAACAGCTCGAAGCCGACTTGCAAAAAATGTTGCTGCCGAAAGACCCGAACGACGAACGCAACATCTTCCTCGAAATCCGCGCCGGCACCGGCGGCGACGAAGCAGCCTTGTTCGCCGGCGATTTGCTGCGCATGTACACCCGCTTCGCCGAACGCAAGCGCTGGCAAGTGGAGCTGATTTCTTCCTCGGATTCCGAACTGGGCGGCTACAAAGAAGTGATCGTGCGTCTGGTCGGCTTCGGCGCGTACTCGAAACTGAAATTTGAATCCGGCGGCCACCGCGTGCAGCGGGTTCCCGCCACCGAAACGCAAGGCCGCATCCACACCTCCGCCTGCACCGTGGCAGTGATGCCGGAAGCCGACGACGTGGAAGACGTGAACATCAATCCGGCCGATTTACGCATCGACACTTTCCGTGCCTCCGGTGCCGGCGGTCAGCACATCAACAAAACCGATTCCGCCGTGCGCATCACGCACCTGCCGACCGGCATCGTGGTCGAATGCCAAGACGACCGCAGCCAGCACAAGAACAAAGCGCAAGCGATGAAGGTACTGGCGGCGCGCATCAAGGATGGGCAATTGCGCGCGCAGCAAGCGAAAGAAGCGGCCACGCGCAAATCGCTGATCGGCTCCGGCGACCGCAGCGAACGCATCCGCACGTATAATTTCCCGCAAGGCCGCATGACCGACCACCGCATCAATCTGACGCTATACAAACTCGACTTCATCATGGACGGTGATCTGGATGAATTAACCAACGCGCTAGCAGCCGAGCACCAAGCCGAGCTGCTGGCCGAACTAGCCGAAAGCAATTGAAGGAAATCATCGTGATGAAATCATCCAAATCCATCCTGTTCGCCCTCGCCGTCATCGCATTCGCCTTGATCGGCGCGGCGCTCTACCTGCAACTGGTCGAACACATGTTGCCCTGCCCGCTGTGCATCATGCAGCGCTATGCCTTTCTCGCGGTAGGCGTGATCTGTTTGATCGCCGCGCTGCTGCCGCCAAAAGCGGCGCGCATCGGCGCCGGTTTCGGTTTGCTGGCCGCACTCGCGGGTGCCGGCGTGGCGATCCATCATCTATGGATACTGGCGCATCCCGGCATGTCCTGCGGCATTGACCCACTGGAAACCGCGCTCAACAAAATTTTCAGCGCCAAACTGCTGCCTGTCCTGTTCAAAGCCGATGGCATGTGCACCGCCGATTACGCGCCGATACTCGGCCTGTCGATTCCGCAATGGTCGCTGACATGGTTCGTGATTTTGGCCATCGCACTGGGCTACATCACCTTCAAGCGCAAACGCTGATGCCGCACGGCCGCCATGTTTGACATTGCCCCCGGCAGCACCTTGGCCGTCTTGCTCAAAAATGCACCGTTGCCGCCATTAGAAACGCGCATTCTGGCCGGGCATGCACTGCACCTGTCGCGCGTGCAATTGATTACCCGTGCCGACCATGCTTTCACGGCCGATGAGGCGGCGCGACTGTCGGCCTTGTTCGCGCGCCGACTGCAGGGCGAACCGATTGCCTACCTCACCGGACAGCGCGAATTCTATGGACTGGATTTTGAGGTCACGCCCGCCGTGCTGATCCCGCGCCCGGAAACAGAATTGCTGGTCGAACTGGCCAGCGAATACCTGCCGCAACATGGCCGCATGCTCGACATGGGCACCGGCTCCGGCGCGATTGCCGTGGCGGTCGCGCATCAATGTCCCGATGCCGTCATCACGGCGCTCGACGCCAGCCACGCCGCACTCGCCATCGCGCAGCGCAACGTTCAGCGCCATCGCGCCGCCGTGCGCCTGTTGCAAAGCGATTGGTATGCCGCGCTGGGCAAGGAAATCTTCGATTTGATCGTCGCCAACCCACCTTACATCGCGCAAAACGATCCGCACCTCGCACAAGGCGACTTGCGCTTCGAGCCGGCCGATGCCCTGACCGATCATGGCGACGGCCTCGCGGCGCTGCGCCACATCATCGACGGCGCAAAAACGCATCTAACGCCGAACGGCTGGCTCTTGCTGGAGCATGGCTACGATCAAGCCGCAACGGTACGCGCCCTGCTGACTGCACAGAGTTTCGACCAAGTACAAAGCTGGCAAGACCTCGCCGGGATCGAGCGTGTCAGTGGCGGCTGTCGCCCTGCCTAGATTGCGCCGGGTTGAACTTGCGCTTATCCGTCAGCGGATCAAACCACAAGCGCTTATCGTCGAAAGGCGTTTCCCTGACTAGATAGGGATTGTTGATGCGAAAAATTTTGCGCGTACGCAGATGCAATTGCTCGATCTTGTGGCGCTGATATTTTTCAAATATTCGGTCGAAGCTGCCATCGGCAATCATCATCCGCATACCTTCTTCAGCACGCTGCGCCAGTTTTTGTCCTTGCGCGTTTTTTGAAAACCAGAAATACATCGGCAAGGGATAGTACAAGACGATGCTGTCCTCGATGCGCAGATCCGGCATCGCGTGTTTTCTTTGCTCGACCTCGTCCAGCACTTCAACTGCGCCGCGCAGAAAAATGTCGAAACGCCGCTCCACCAGCATCCGAAATAAACCATCGTAGCTGGAGCCGGTAATCACCGTAAAACCATTCGACTCCAGTATCCCGACATCCACCCAGCCCGAACCTAAACCGTAAGAAAATTTCTGCAAATCCTTGATGGATTGCACGTCGGCGAACTTGCCGAGACTGTCTCGACGCACGAGGAAAACGTTATAGCCGCCGAGATTTTTGTCCACCGGAATGCGAATCGGGATCAACTTCTTTTCAAACTCTTGCGTCGTACCCAGATACATCACCGAAATCAATTCGCTGCCCTTCATCAGCTCGGCTGTCTGACGTTTTTCACTCATCCGCGGCGAAGGCGTCATGGCATAGCCGCCATATTTCGGCCGCGTCTTTTCCAGCGCGGTTTGCAGAATTTCCCAGTGGTATTGGTAACGCACGTCGAGATCGGACTCGGGCGCGTTGTAGATGTAGGTGTAAGGCGTACTATCGGCGTGCTCCGCCAGCGCCTGCAGCGGCAAGAAGGTCACCAGCAAGGTCAGCAAGAGATAACGCGACATCCCTCCTCCCAGACATGATGCAGTGCAGCCCCACGTCTATAGGTCTATAGGCGGGGCGGCGGAAGCGCGATTGCGCCTCCGCCGGCAAGATTACTTTATCAAGCGCAACGCAAAGGGTACACGGAAGGGCGCGCCCTTCGATGTGGCGACGGCACCCATGATGCAAAAAACCAAGTGGCAGATACCAACCACCGGCAAGATCAACAAACCAATCAAAATCATCGAAGTAACTACACCAGCGACATACCCGATACAAGCGGTAATCGACCAATTCAAGGCTTCTTTGGACTGATCTAGGACATAGGCATCGTCCTTCTTAATCAGATAGACCACCAAACTGGGAATGAATCCAAAAAAGATGGAACCGATCCAGACCAGCAGGGCTGTGTTTTTGGATTCTTGGGAAAGTTCCTGAGTTTGCGTAACGTCGCCATCCATGTGCTGCCCTCCCTTAATGATTACCGGCGATTCAAGGGCATCGCCCATAGCCCGGAGGTCATTGTAAGCGCAATAATGGCTGGTTTGGCAAGCTGAATATTTCCGCTTTATTCGCCCTGCAATCCAAATTTTCCGTCACTCTGTCAAGACTGGCGGATTCGCCCGGATTGCGTATCATGTTCGGCTCGTTTCCCTTCACTCTGAATCCGCATGTTGCCTTCCATCGAACAACGCCTCGCCCTCGAACTTGCCGCCAAGCCAGCCCAGGTTGCCGCCGCCATCGCCTTGCTGGACGAAGGCGCGACCGTGCCCTTCATCGCCCGCTACCGCAAGGAGGCTACCGGCGGGCTGGACGATATCCAGTTGCGCCTGCTGGAAGAACGCTTGCGTTACCTGCGCGAATTGGAAGACCGGCGCGCGGCGATCCTTGCCTCGATCCATGAACAAGGCAAGATGACGCCGCAGTTACAAGACGCCATCGTCCACGCCGAAGACAAGACCCGGCTGGAAGATTTGTACCTGCCCTACAAACCCAAGCGCCGCACCAAGGCGCAGATCGCCGCCGAAGCCGGCCTGACCGCTTTGGCCGACGCCTTGCTGGCAAACCCGGCGTTGAACCCGGAAGCCGAGGCCGCCCAATATCTGAAGCCGCCTTTCAGCACCGACAATGGCGACAACCCCGGCGTCGCCGACGCCAAGGCAGCGCTCGATGGTGCACGGCAAATTTTGATGGAACGCTTTGCCGAAGACGCGACACTGCTGCAAGGCTTGCGCGATTACCTCAACGAGCATGGCGTGGTCGAATCGAAAGTCGCCGAAGGCAAGCAGGAAGCCGGCGAAAAATTCGCCGACTATTTCGATTACTCGGAAACGCTCGGCACCATCCCTTCGCACCGGGCGCTGGCGCTGTTCCGCGGCCGCCGCGAAGAAATGCTGAACGTATCCTTGCGTCTCGACAGCGAAGAAGAAAAGCCGAAATGGGATGCCCCGCATAACCCCTGCGAAGGCCGCATCGCCAAACAATTCGGCATCGTCAATCAAGGTCGCGCCGCCGACAAATGGCTGGCCGATACCGTGCGCTGGACTTGGCGCGTGAAAGTGTTCATGCACCTAGAAACCGAGTTGATGACGACGCTGCGCGAAAAAGCCGAAGCTGAAGCGATCAACGTGTTTGCGCGCAATTTGAAAGACCTTTTGCTCGCCGCGCCAGCCGGTCCGCGCGCCACCATGGGACTCGATCCCGGCTTGCGTACCGGGGTGAAAGTCGCGGTGGTCGATGCCACCGGTAAAGTCGTCGATACTTCCACCATCTATCCGCACCAGCCGCGCAACGATTGGCATGGCGCGCTGCACACCCTGTCGCAACTCGCCGAGAAGCACAAGGTGGCGCTGATCTCGATCGGCAACGGCACTGCGTCACGTGAAACCGACAAGCTGGCGCAAGATTTAATCAAGCTGCGACCAGAATTAAAGTTAACAAAGATCGTGGTGTCGGAAGCCGGTGCCTCGGTGTATTCCGCTTCCGAATTCGCCTCGAAGGAATTGCCGGAACTGGATGTCTCGCTGCGTGGCGCAGTGTCGATCGCGCGCCGTCTGCAAGACCCGCTGGCCGAGCTAGTCAAGATCGATCCGAAATCGATCGGCGTCGGCCAGTACCAGCACGATGTCGGCCAGTCGCAACTGGCACGCTCGCTCGACGCCGTGGTAGAAGATTGCGTCAACGCCGTCGGCGTCGATGTGAATACCGCTTCCGCGCCGCTGTTGGCGCGCGTCTCCGGTCTGAACAGCAGCGTGGCACAAAGCATCGTCACTTACCGCGACATGAAAGGCATGTTCGCTACGCGCGCCGACCTGCGCTCGGTGCCGCGCTTGGGCGACAAGACATTCGAGCAGGCGGCCGGCTTCCTGCGCGTCATGACCGGCGACAATCCGCTCGACGCGTCCGCCGTGCACCCGGAATCTTATCCCTTGGTCGAAAAAATCTTGGCCGACATCAAGCAGGATGTGAAAAGCGTGATTGGCGACGGCAAGTTGCTAAAGACGATCCTGCCGGCCAAATACGCCGACGAGAAATTCGGCGTGCCGACCATCACCGATATCCTGAAGGAACTGGAAAAACCGGGCCGCGACCCGCGCCCGGAATTTAGCACCGCCACCTTCAAGGAAGGCGTGGAAGAAATCCGCGACCTGCGACCCGACATGATCCTGGAAGGCGTGGTGACCAACGTCGCCGCCTTTGGCGCTTTCGTCGATATCGGCGTGCATCAGGATGGTCTGGTGCATATCTCGGCGCTGTCGAATACTTTCGTCAAGGATCCGCACACCGTGGTCAAGGCGGGACAGGTGGTCAAGGTGAAAGTGCTGGAAGTCGATGAAAAGCGCAAGCGCATTGCCCTGACCATGCGCCTCTCCGACACGCCACCGCAGCTAGGTGACAAACCGCAGCAGCGCGGCGACCGCAACGATGCGCGGCGCTTGTCACAGCATCAGCAGCAATCGCAGCAGTCACGTCAACCGGCCGCCGGCGGCGCGATGGCGGCGGCTTTCGCCAAACTCAAGCGCTGAGCGGTTGCGAGCGGATTTTCTTATAATAGGCAGACCATTTACTGTGAGGCAATCATGAGCGACGTACAAACTTGGATCAAAGAAACCGTGACCGAACATCCGGTCGTACTTTTCATGAAAGGCACGGCACAATTTCCCCAGTGCGGCTTTTCCAGCAAAGCCGTGCAACTGCTGAAAGCCAGCGGCGCGGACAACATCGTCACCATCAACGTCTTGGAAAACCCGGACGTGCGCCAAGCTATCAAGGAATACTCCAACTGGCCGACCATTCCTCAGCTTTATGTGAAGGGCGAATTCATCGGCGGCTCCGACATCATGTCCGAGATGTTTGAATCAGGCGAACTGCAAAATCTGTTGAAAGCCTGATGTGTCTGCAGCCGACGCCAGCCCAAAATCGCGTCGGCTGATCGTCGCCATCACCGGCGCTACCGGCGCCATCTACGGCGTGCGTCTGCTGCAAATCCTGGGTGGCATGCCCGGCATCGAAACCCATTTGCTGATTTCCGACGCCGGGGTGCTGAACCTGCACCAAGAACTTGACATGAAGCGCAAGGATGTCGAAGCGCTGGCCGATGTGGCTCACAATGTGCGCGATGTCGGCGCGGCGATCGCCAGCGGCTCCTTCCAGTCGGAAGGCATGATCGTCGCCCCCTGCTCGATGAAAACCCTGGCGGCCATCGCCCACGGCCTATCCGACAACCTGATCGCCCGCGCCGCCGACGTGGTGTTGAAAGAGCGTCGCAAGCTGGTGCTGATGGTGCGCGAAACCCCGTTCAATCTAGCCCACCTGCGCAACATGACCGCCGTCACCGAGATGGGCGGCATCATCTTCCCACCGCTGCCCGGCTTTTATCACCGCCCCCGCGATATCGCCGAAATGGTCGATCACACCCTCGGCCGCGTACTCGATCTGTTTGCGCTCACTCACAATTTAACGCCGCGGTGGCAAGGGATAAAGACCGAGAATTCGGATAACCCGTAGCGGCGCACCCGACTCGCAACAAAAAAGCCGGCGATAACCGGCTTTTTTCATGTGCTGCGCCCTCTCGAACGCCCTGCTAATTTTCCGCCATCCGCCGACCGTCCGACTCCACCGAATCCACCTGCGCCACGTCGCGTACATTTTTTTGCACGGCAACCGCAGCAAACAAAGCGAGCACATACGCCATGCCATAAAAACCCTTCTCGGTACTGGCCATCGTCGCGTTCCACAGACCGACCGTCAATAGGGTTAAGGCCGCCATCACCGAAAACCAAGCCATGCCATAGTACACGCCGGTCACTGGGATACCCTCCATGCGATCGCGCACCGATTTTTGCAGAGAAACGGCGGCAAACAAACCGTACAACAACAGCACGAGGTAATAACCTTTTTCATTGAGCTGCATCTTGTCGGCATTCCAAATGCCGATCAAATACACCCCCATACCAATGGCCAGCGCCAGCCAAGATGCGGCGATGAATGCGCCAGTCGGTTTGTGCGATTGTTGCGACATGTTGCTCCCCTTCTTATGAATTGATTAGAATGCGTCCAGCGCAAAATATTGTTTTTTTCCAAACGCCAGACGCACTATACAAAACAATACCTGCACAATCCAGCCCCAGATTCAACGTAGCGGATTGTGTTGCTGGCGGTGTCGTCCAGCAGGTATACGATTTTGATTGTTTTCAAGATACCGCCAAAAATACCGTAAATTTGACGGTATCTCATGCTACTGACTGAAATGGCTTAA
>JAFECY010000311.1 GCA_018241865.1 Pseudomonadota bacterium
AGATCAAACAACCTTTCGCGCCAGATGTCGCCGCGAAAAAGGTCAGTAATGTATTTTTCACGTCGTTCGTGATCCAGTAAACCGAGGCACAACACCATGTCCGACAATTTCCTCTCTCAGGAAGAAGTTGACGCCCTACTAAAGGGCGTCAATGGCGACGCGGACGAAACCCAGATACAAGACGACCAGAATGGCGTACGTCCCTACAACCTAGCGACGCAAGAACGCATCGTGCGCGGCCGCATGCCGACGCTAGAAATCATCAACGAACGTTTTGCGCGGCTCTTGCGTATCGGCCTGTTTAACTTCCTGCATCGCAGCGCCGAAGTCTCCATCGGCCCGGTGCGCGTCTCGAAGTACAGCGAATTTATCCGCAATCTGGTGGTGCCGACCAATCTCAACTTGATCCACATGAAACCGTTACGCGGCACCGCGCTGATGGTATTCGATCCGAATCTGGTGTTTCTGCTGGTGGACAATCTGTTCGGCGGCGATGGCCGCTTCCACACGCGCGTAGAGGGTCGCGATTTCACCCAAACCGAGCAACGCATCATCCAGCGCGTTCTCGGCATCGTATTTGAAAATTACGCCAAATCTTGGGAGCCGGTGTATCCCGTCGAGTTTGAATACATCCGCTCCGAGATGAACACCCAGTTCGCCAACATCGCCACGCCGAACGAGGTGGTGGTCTCGACCACTTTCACCATCGAGCTGGGCCCAGTGTCGGGCGAGATGCATTTTTGCATCCCCTACTCGATGATCGAGCCGATCCGTGATTTGCTGACCTCCAGCCTGCAAGGCGAAACGCTGGAGATGGACAAGCGCTGGATCCGCCTGATGACGCAACAGATCCAAACCGCCGAAGTCGAGTTGATCGCCAATATGGGGACAGCGCGCGCCACGTTCGGCAACATCCTCAACATGAAGGTCGGCGACATACTGCCGCTGACCATACCCGAGATGGTGGCCGCCGAAGTCGATGGCGTGCCGGTGATGGAATGCAGCTATGGCAAATTCAACGGCCAATATGCATTACGAGTAGAAAAATTGCTGACCTACAGCACCAGTGAATTTGCGCAAGGAGATGACAATGGCTGACGAAACTACGACCTCGGCTGACGACGATTGGGCCGCCGCAATCGCCGAACAATCGCAGGCTGAAGCCGCTGCTACGGCTGCTGCCCCTGCCCCTGCAGCCGCTACAGCCACCGCGCCGTTCCAAGACTTCGGTGCCGGTGCCAAGGGCACGACCCACAACGATATCGACTTCATCCTCGACATCCCGGTGCAACTCACGGTCGAGCTCGGCCGCACCAAGATCGCCATCAAGAACTTGCTGCAACTGGCGCAAGGTTCAGTGGTCGAGCTGGACGGCATGGCCGGCGAACCGATGGATGTGCTAGTCAACGGTTGTTTGATCGCCCAAGGCGAAGTAGTGGTGGTGAACGACAAGTTCGGCATCCGCTTGACCGACATCATCTCGCCGGCCGAACGCATTCGCAAATTAAATCGATGAAACACGCGCTTGCCCTTCCTGTCTTGCTGCCGGTACTGGCGCAAGCCGCCGACACCGTGCCGACTTCCAACGCGGCGGCTACGGCCGGTAGTTTTTTCCAGGTGTTGATCGGCCTGATCGTCGTGCTAGGCCTGATGGCATTCATGGCATGGATGATGAAACGCTTCAATATCGCCCGCGTTGCCGGCAATGCACCAGTCAAAATCGTCGGCGGTGTTTCAGTCGGCAACCGCGAACGTGTGATGGTGGTCGAAGTCGCCGACCAATGGATCGTCGTCGGTGTCGCGACCGGACAGGTCACGGCACTATCGACCATGCCGCGCCCGGCCAATCTGCCGGCCGCCGAGCCCGCCGCAGCCGATGCCGGCAATTTCGCGCACTGGCTCAAGCAGCAGATCGAGAAGCGCAATGCAAAATAATTCTCACGCACGCTCGGCCACATTGTTGCGCTGGCTGCCGCTGGCCTTGCTGGCCCTGCCTATGCTGGCTTGCGCGCAACAAGGCTTGCCGGCAGTGACCAGCACACCCGCGCCCGGCGGTGGGCAGACTTACAGCCTCAGCATTCAAACCCTGCTGCTCATCACCGGTCTGTCGGTGCTGCCGGCGGCACTGATGATGATGACCAGCTTCACCCGCATCATCATCGTGCTGTCGCTGCTGCGGCAAGCCATCGGCACGCAATCGGCACCGCCGAACCAAGTGTTGATCGGCCTGTCCTTGTTTCTGACGCTATTTATCATGGGGCCGGTGCTCGACAAAATTTATACCGAAGCCTATCAGCCGCTGTCGGAAAACAAGATCAACATGTCGCAAGCGATGGACAAGGCCGCCGCGCCACTCAAAGCGTTCATGATGAAGCAAACTCGGCAATCCGATCTGGCGCTGTATGTCAAAATTTCCAACGGCCCTGCCTTACAAAGCCCGGACGACGTACCGCTGCGCCTGCTGGTGCCGGCCTTCATCACCAGCGAATTGAAAACCGCGTTTCAAATCAGCTTCGCCATCTTCATTCCCTTCCTGATTATCGACATGGTGGTCGCCAGCGTGCTGATGTCGATGGGTATGATGATGGTGTCGCCTTCCATCGTCTCGCTGCCTTTCAAATTGATGTTATTCGTGCTGGTGGATGGCTGGCAGTTGCTGATCGGCTCACTGGCG
>JAFECY010000312.1 GCA_018241865.1 Pseudomonadota bacterium
AAGACTGTCGATTCCGAACTGTCGGGCAACATGATCGATCTGTGCCCGGTGGGTGCTTTGACTTCCAAGCCTTTCCGCTACAGCGCCCGTACTTGGGAATTGTCGCGCCGCAAATCGGTCAGTCCGCATGATGGCCTCGGCAGCAACCTGATCGTCCAAGTCAAGGGCGGCAAAGTGATGCGCGTATTGCCGTTGGAAAACGACGGTGTCAACGAATGCTGGTTGTCCGACCGTGACCGTTTCGCGTATGAAGGTCTGAACAGCGAAGAGCGCCTGACCCGCCCGATGCTCAAGCAAGACGGCAAGTGGATCGAAACCGATTGGCAAACCGCGCTGGAATACGTGGCGCATGGTTTGCGCAACATCAAGCACGAGCATGGCGCGGATAGCATTGCTGCGCTGGCGACGCCGAATTCGACGCTGGAAGAATTGTCGCTGCTGCAAAAAGCGGTGCGCGGCTTAGGGTCGAACAATATCGATTTTCGTTTGCGTCAGTCCGACTTCGCGCTCGACGGTAAGGTCACGCCGTGGTTGGGCATGACGATTGCCGAATTCGGTCAACTGAAAAAAGCTTTCGTGATTGGTTCTTTCCTGCGCAAGGATCATCCGTTGTTAGCAGCACGTCTGCGTCAAGCGACCAAGCGCGGCGCCAAGCTCAGCATCTTGCACGCCAGCGATGACGATCTGTTGATGCCGGTGGCGAACAAGATGATCGCCGCGCCATCGTCTTGGCTGGCCATGCTGGGGCAGGTGGTCGCCGCTGTTGCGCAAGCCAAAAACATGACTGCACCGGCCGGCTTTGAATCGCTGCAGCCTGCCGAACAAGCCAAGGCCATCGCCGCCAGCTTGCTGGCCGACGACGCCAACAAGGCAGTCTTGCTCGGCAACGCCGCCGCCCAGCATCCGCAAGCATCGCAACTGCATGCCGCTGCGCAGTGGATCGCACAAAATACTGGTGCCAAGTTTGGTTATCTGACCGAGTCGGCGAATAGCGTTGGCGGTTATCTTGCCAACGCTATTCCGGGTAATGGCATGAATGCGCTGCAAGCTTTCGCACAAGCGCGCAAGGCTTATGTGTTGCTGAATGCCGAACCGGAATTGGATAGCCACGATTCGCAAGCTGCGCTGGCCGCGTTGAAGCAGGCCGAGATGGTGGTCGCGCTGTCGCCGTTCAAGCATGGCTTGGATTACGCTGACGTGCTGCTGCCGGTTTCGCCATTCAGCGAAACCTCCGGCACCTACGTCAACTGCGAAGGCCGTGCGCAAAGCTTCAACGGCACGGTCAAGCCGTTGGGCGACACCCGTCCGGCATGGAAAGTCTTGCGCGTGCTCGGCAATTTGCTCGGCCTAGACGGTTTTGAATACGAATCTTCCGAAGCGATCCGCGACGAAGTGTTGGGCAGCGCCGGCGCGGATCAGTCCGCGCGTCTGAACAATATCGTTGCCATGCAACCGCAAGCCGGCACGGCGCAGGCATCGCCGCAGCTTGAGCGTATCGCTGATGTGCCGATCTATGGTACCGACGCCATCGTGCGTCGCGCCACTGCTTTGCAGGAAACCGCCGACGCGCAAGCGCCGAAAGCATGGATTTCCACCGGCTTGTCGCAAAAGCTTGCTGTCGCCGCTGGCGCGAAAGTCAAGTTGACGCAAGGGCAGGGCAGTGTCGAAATCGTCGTCGGTGTTGATAAGCATCTGCCGGAAAACGTCGTGCGCGTCGCCGCTGCCCATGCATCGACGGTCGGCTTGGGCGCGATGTTTGGTGCGATCAGCGTGGAGAAAGCATGATGGATCACGCGCTCGCACTTATCCAGTCCACCGGCACGCAATGGTTTGGCGCGTATTGGCCGATGCTTTCCACTCTGATCTGGAACTTGATTAAGATTGTTTGCGTCGTGCTGCCATTGATGGGCTGCGTCGCTTACCTGACTCTGTGGGAACGCAAGATGATCGGCTGGATGCACATCCGCCTCGGCCCGAATCGTGTCGGCCCGGCCGGCTTGCTGCAGCCGATCGCTGATGCGCTGAAGCTGCTGTTGAAAGAAATCGTCGTGCCGGCCAAGGCCAACAAGGTATTGTTCGTGATTGCCCCGATCATGACCATCATGCCGGCGCTGGCGGCTTGGGCGGTGATCCCGTTCGGTCCCGACGCGGTGCTGGCCAACATCAACGCCGGTTTGCTGTTCGTCATGGCGATCACCTCGATGGAAGTGTACGGCGTCATCATCGCCGGTTGGGCTTCCAATTCCAAGTACGCCTTCCTTGGTGCGATGCGCGCTTCCGCGCAGATGGTGTCGTATGAAATTGCCATGGGCTTCGCGCTGGTCATCGTGTTGATGGTATCCGGCAGCCTGAACTTCAGCGAAATCGTCGGCATGCAGACGCGCGGCACTTTCGCTGGCATGGGCTTGAACTTCTTGTCGTGGAATTGGCTGCCGCTGCTGCCGATATTCGTGATCTATGTCATTTCCGGCATCGCCGAAACCAATCGCCACCCATTCGACGTGGTCGAGGGTGAATCGGAAATCGTTGCCGGCCACATGGTCGAGTATTCGGGCATGTCCTTTGCCATGTTCTTCTTGGCCGAGTACGCCAACATGATTTTGATTTCCGCCTTGGCGTCGCTGATGTTCTTGGGCGGCTGGCAAGCACCGGTGTCGTTCTCCATGATCGGCATGAGCACGCCGCAGTGGATTGCCGACAGCATTTGGTTCTGGAACTGGTTGTGGCTGTTCATGAAGACCTTCTTTGTCGTGTCGCTGTTTATCTGGGCGCGCGCATCCTTCCCGCGTTACCGCTATGACCAGATCATGCGTTTGGGCTGGAAGGTGTTCATCCCGCTGACGTTGGCGTATCTGGTCATCGTCGCCGCTTGGATGCAGACACCTTGGAATATCTGGAAGTAAGCGTAAGAGTTTTGCGGGGCATGGAAACATGCTCCGATCATTGAAAGAATACGAGGCTGATATGGAAGCCATAAAAGATTTCTTCGGCAGCTTGATGCTGCGAGAATTGATTAAGGGATTTGCCCTGACCGGACGTTATATGTTCGCGCGCAAAATCACGGTGCAGTTCCCGGAAGAGAAGACGCCGCAATCGCCGCGTTTCCGTGGCTTACACGCTTTGCGCCGCTACCCGAACGGTGAGGAACGCTGCATCGCTTGCAAACTGTGCGAAGCGGTGTGCCCGGCGATGGCGATCACGATTGAATCCGAGCAGCGCGACGATGGCTCGCGCCGCACCACCCGTTACGACATCGATTTCACCAAGTGCATTTTCTGCGGTTTTTGCGAAGAGTCCTGCCCGGTTGATTCGATCGTGGAAACCCATATTCTCGAATACCACGGCGAGAAGCGTGGCGATCTGTACTACACCAAAGACATGCTGTTGGCCGTGGGCGACCGCTACGAGAAAGAAATCGCCGCCGCTCGCGCCGCCGATGCCGCCTACCGCTGATGACTTGTTGATGCTTCGTTGAAGACTCACTGATAACCGACTGATACTGCTGTAGCCGACTTTACTGGTCTCTTATGGAATTCAAAACTTTCTTGTTTGGCGCGTTTTCGCTGATTTTGATATGCGCCGCCATCCGCGTCATCACTGCCCGCAATCCGGTGCATTCGGCATTGTTCTTGGTGCTGTCTTTCTTTTCGGCGGCGGCAATCTGGATGCTGCTCAAGGCCGAATTTCTCGCCATCGTCCTAGTGTTGGTGTACGTCGGCGCAGTGATGGTGCTGTTCCTGTTTGTGGTCATGATGCTCGACATCGACATTGAAAAGCTGCGTCAGGGTTTCTGGAATTATCTACCGCTGGCAGCGTTGATTGGCGTAGTGATCGTGCTGGAAATGGCGGCAGTTATTTTCCGTGGCTTCCTGAAATACGACGAACAAATTCCGGCAGCGGCCGCGACTATCGGCAACACCAAGGAGTTGGGCAAGCTGATCTATACCCAATACATCTTTGCGTTTGAAATTGCCGCTGTCATTCTACTGGTGGCGATCATCGCCGCCGTTGCGCTGACTTTGCGCCGCCGCAAAGATATCAAATATACCGATCCGGCCGTAGCCGTGAAGGTCAAGGCTAAGGATCGTGTCAGGATCGTCAGCATGAAAGCTGAGTCCACGCGTGATGCTACCGATTCTGTCCAACCCGCCGCACCTGCGGCAGAACAAAAATAAGGGGAGAGAACGTGACCGTTTCGCTCGCTCATTACTTGGTGCTCGGCGCCATCCTGTTCGCGATTTCCATCGTTGGCATTTTCTTGAATCGCAAAAACATCATCGTTCTGTTGATGGCGATTGAATTGATGCTGTTGGCCGTGAACATGAACTTCATCGCCTTTTCGCATTACCTCGGCGATGCCGCCGGACAGATTTTTGTTTTCTTCATCCTTACCGTGGCTGCGGCGGAATCCGCGATCGGTCTTGCCATTCTGGTGGTGCTGTTCCGTAACTTGGACACCATCAATGTGGAAGACCTCGACAGCCTCAAGGGTTAACTAAAAATTCAAGGACAAGGTCGAACATGGCGGGGCAACTCAACCCTAATCTTCTGCTAGCCGTACCGCTGGCACCGCTGGCCGGCTCGGCAATCGCCGGTCTGCTGGGCACGAAATTTTTCGGCAATGTCGTCGGTCGCAAGGTGTCGCATACGGTCACCATACTCGGCGTGCTGGTTGCATTCGTTATTTCGTTCCAGACCTTGCTGGCTTTGCTCGATGGCGCGGAAATTTACAATGCCACCCTCTATAACTGGATGACTGTCGGCAGTCTGAAGCTGGAAATCGGTTTCTTGGTCGATAATCTGACGGCGATGATGATGTGCGTCGTTACTTTCGTTTCGCTGATGGTACACATCTACACCATCGGCTACATGGCGGAAGACGAAGGTTACAACCGTTTCTTCTCCTACATCTCGCTGTTTACCTTCTCGATGTTGATGCTCGTCATGAGCAATAATTTCCTGCAGCTGTTCTTCGGCTGGGAAGCGGTGGGCTTGGTGTCATATCTGCTGATTGGTTTTTGGTACACCCGTCCGACCGCGATTTACGCCAACATGAAAGCCTTTTTGGTCAACCGTGTCGGTGACTTCGGTTTCATCCTCGGCATCGGCTTGCTCTTGGCGTATGCCGGCTCGATGAATTACATGGATGTCTTCGCCAAGAAAGAAGAATTGGCCAAGCTGATGCTGCCGGGAACCGACTGGATGTTGTTGACGGTGGCCTGTATCTGCCTGTTCATCGGTGCGATGGGTAAGTCGGCGCAGTTTCCGCTGCACGTTTGGCTGCCGGATTCGATGGAAGGCCCGACCCCGATTTCCGCGTTGATCCACGCTGCGACGATGGTGACCGCCGGCATCTTCATGGTGACCCGCATGTCGCCGTTGTTCGAACTGTCGGATACTGCGCTGTCTTTCGTGCTGGTGATCGGCTCGATCACAGCCTTGTTCATGGGCTTCCTCGGCATCATCCAGAACGACATCAAGCGTGTGGTGGCGTATTCGACCTTGTCGCAGCTCGGTTACATGACGGTTGCGCTGGGCGCATCGGCCTATTCGGTCGCCGTGTTCCACCTGATGACCCACGCCTTTTTCAAAGCACTACTGTTCCTCGGCGCCGGTGCGGTCATCATCGGTATGCACCACGATCAAGACATCCGCAACATGGGTGGCCTGCGCAAGTACATGCCAATTACTTGGATCACCTCGCTGCTTGGTTCGCTGGCGCTGATCGGCACGCCGTTTTTCGCCGGGTTCTACTCGAAAGACAGCATCATCGAAGCTGTGCATGAAACGCATATTTGGGGCGCTGGCTTTGCTAATTTTGCTGTGCTGGCTGGCGTATTCGTGACGGCTTTTTATTCCTTCCGCATGTACTTCCTCGTGTTCCACGGCGAAGAACGTTTCGGCAAGGCGCATGACGATCATGCTCATCACGTCCATCATGGCGACCACGATGACGAAGAAGTCTCCGCCGACCATCATCACGGTTTGGCACCGGGCGAGAAACCGCACGAAGCACCGTGGGTGGTCACGCTGCCGTTGATTTTGCTGGCGATTCCATCGGTGCTGATCGGCTACTTCACGATCAAGCCGATGTTGTACGGTGGTTTTTTCAAGAACATCATCGCCATCGGCGAATCGCATCACGCGATGGAAAAACTCGGCGAAGAATTCCACAGCGCGTTGGCGATGGGTCTGCATGCCTTCACTTCGATGCCTTTCATCTTGGCAGTGGCCGGTGTGGTGTCGGCGTATTACTGCTACATGGTCAACCCGAAAGTGCCGGCTTGGTTCTACAACAAGTTCAAAGCGATTTACACGTTGCTGGACAATAAATACTACATGGACAAATTCAACGAGGCGGTGTTCGCCCGCGGCGCGCGCCTGATCGGTAACGGTTTGTGGCAAGTGGGCGATCGCGGCCTGATCGACGGTCTGATCGTCAATGGCAGTGCGAAAGTGGTTGGCTGGTTCTCGGCGATCATTCGTCACCTGCAGACTGGCTACATCTACCACTATGCGTTCGTGATGATACTCGGCGTGCTGGGTTCCCTGACGTGGGTCTTATTCCGATTCGCCAAATAACCGACGAAGCAAAACAAGAGCAACTACTATGCAGTCAACCATTCCTTATTTGAGTCTCGCGATCTGGTTCCCGATCGCCTTCGGCCTGTTCATTCTCGCGCTGGGTCGTGATGACAATCCCGGCGTCGTGCGCGCGATGTCGCTGGTCGGTTCGATTGCCAGTTTTTTAGTCACGCTACCCATCATCCAAAATTTCGACAATGCCGCGCACGGCATGCAGTTCGTCGAAAAATTTTCTTGGATCGAGCGCTTTCATGTCCAGTACTCGCTCGGTATTGACGGTTTGTCGCTGTGGTTTGTGCCGCTGACCGCCTTCATCACGATCTTGGTGGTGATCGCCGGTTGGGAAGTGATCGAGAAGCGCGTGGCGCAGTACATGGGTGCTTTCCTGATACTGTCTGGCCTGATGATCGGCGTATTTTGCGCGCTCGACGGCGTGTTGTTCTACGTGTTCTTCGAGGCGACGCTGATTCCGATGTTCATCATCATCGGTGTCTGGGGCGGGGCGAACCGCGTGTATGCGGCGATCAAATTTTTCCTCTACACCTTCCTCGGTTCGCTGCTGATGTTGGTGGCATTGATTTACCTGTACTTCAAATCGGGCAGCTTCGACATCCTAGTCTGGCACACGCAACGGCTTGATATGACGGCGCAGACTCTGATTTTCCTCGCCTTCCTGATGGCTTTCGCGGTCAAGGTGCCGATGTGGCCGGTGCATACTTGGCTGCCGGACGCCCACGTCGAAGCGCCGACCGGCGGCTCCGTTGTGCTGGCGGCGATCATGCTGAAGCTCGGCGGTTACGGTTTCCTGCGATTCTCGTTGCCGATCACACCGGACGCCAGCCATGAATTGTCCGGCCTCATCATCACGCTGTCGCTGATCGCGGTCATCTACATCGGCTTGGTGGCGCTGGTGCAGGCCGACATGAAAAAACTGGTGGCGTATTCTTCGATCGCGCACATGGGTTTCGTCACGCTCGGCTTCTTCATGTTCACCGCAGCGGGTAATGAGATCGCCGTGCAGGGCGGTATCGCGCAAATGATTTCGCACGGTTTTGTTTCCGGCGCGATGTTCCTCTGTATCGGCGTGTTGTACGACCGCATGCACTCGCGCCAGATCGCCGACTACGGCGGCGTGGTCAACACCATGCCGCGCTTTGCCGCCTTCTTCGTGCTGTTCTCGCTCGCCAACTGCGGCCTGCCGGCCACCTCCGGTTTCGTCGGCGAATTCATGGTGATCTTGGGCGCGGTGAAATTCAATTTCTGGATCGGCCTGCTGGCTGCTGTCGCCCTGATACTCGGCGCGGCCTATTCGCTGTGGCTGGTCAAGCGTGTGATTTTTGGTGCGATTGGCAATGCCCATGTGGCGGAAATGACCGACTTGAACAAGCGCGAATTTCTGATCCTGGGCATCTTGGCAATCGCCGTATTGGTCATGGGCCTGTACCCCGCGCCGATAACCGATGCGATGCAGATTTCCGTGAGCGATCTGCTGAAACACGTTGCGATTTCCAAGCTACCTTAATGCGTGCGCCATCACCGCATATTGAGTGAATAACATGAATCTGATCCCGGTTTATCCCGAAATTTTCTTGACGGTGGCGACTTCCGCGCTGCTGTTGATCGATATGTTCCTGCCGGATGCAAAGCGCAACTGGACCTACGTCTTGTCGCTGCTGATCTTGGCTGGTTGCGCGTTGTTGAGCATCTGTTCTTTCGGCGACGGCTCCGTGACCTATGCCTTCGGCAACATGTTCGTTCTCGATCCGATGGCGCATCTGCTGAAGCTGTTTTCCTATCTGGCAGTCGGCCTGACGTTTGTCTATTCGCGCAAATACGTGATCGACACCGGCATGGTCAACGGCGCGCGTTTGGGCGGTGAATTTTATGTGCTGGCGCTGTTCACGCTGCTGGGTCAGATGATTATGATTTCCGGCACGAATTTCTTGGTGCTGTATCTCGGCTTGGAACTGATGTCGCTCTCGCTGTACGCATTGGTGGCGCTGCGCCGCAACCATGCCGTATCGACTGAAGCAGCAATGAAATATTTTGTGCTGGGCGCACTAGCATCCGGCTTCCTGCTGTACGGCATCTCCATGTTGTACGGCGCGACTGGTTCGCTCGATGTCAACGTCGTCGCGCAAGCTGCCATGTCCAATACCATCAAGCCGATGGTGCTGGTGTTCGGCATCGTGTTCCTAGTTGCCGGCTTGGCGTTCAAACTCGGCGTCGTGCCTTTCCACATGTGGGTGCCGGACGTCTATCAAGGCTCGCCGACACCCGTGACCTTGTTGCTGGGCGCCGCGCCCAAGCTGGCGACCTTTGCCATCTGTATACGCTTGTTGGTGGAAGGCTTGCTGCCGCTGGCTATCGACTGGCAGCAAATGCTGACAGTGTTGGCCGTGTTGTCGATGGCGATCGGCAACATCACCGCCATTGTCCAGACCAACATCAAGCGTATGTTGGCTTACTCCACCATTTCGCAGATGGGCTTCATGTTGCTCGGCCTGTTGTCCGGTGTCGGCAATGGCGCATCGCCAGTCAATGCCTATAGCTCGGCAATGTTCTATGCCATCACCTACGTCCTGACCACCTTGGGCAGCTTCGGCATGATTATGCTGCTGGCGCGTTCCGGCTTCGAGTCGGAAAACCTGGATGACTTCAAAGGCCTCAATCAGCGCAGCCCGTGGTTCGCCCTAGTCATGCTGGTGTTGATGGTGTCGCTGGCCGGCGTACCTCCGACCGTCGGCTTCTACGCCAAACTCTCCGTTTTACAATCCTTGTTCGGCGTTGGTCAAATTTGGCTGGCGGTCGTGGCGGTGCTGTTCTCCCTGATCGGCGCGTTCTACTACCTGCGCGTGGTCAAGCTGATGTACTTCGACGAGCCGGTGCAAACCGCGCCGATCGAAGTTGGTAGCGACATGCGCGTTGCCCTGAGCCTGAATGGCGTCGCTATTCTCGTCCTCGGCATCCTGCCGGGTGGCCTGATGGCTGCTTGCGAAAGCGCGATGGGCGAATCGATCAAGCACACGCTGAGCATCGCCGCCAAACTCGCTTCCTGATCGGGCAGCGCGCGTGGACGTCGCACTATCAAGCTGGTTCGTGATTCTATTGGCTGCGATTGCCGCCAACCTGCCTTTCTTCAATGAACGGCTGCTGGCGGTTCTTCCTCTGAAATTTTCCATCGCCGATTACCGCAAGCCGTTCTGGCTGCGTTTGATTGAACTGGCCGTGCTGTATTTTGTGGTCGGCGGCTGCGCTTGGCTGCTGGAAGCGCGTATCGGCAACGTCTTTTCGCAAGGCTGGGAATTCTACGCAATCACCGCCTGTCTTTTTATCGTGCTGGCTTATCCCGGTTTCGTGTTCCGCTATCTGCGACGCCATCGCAATTGATGGTCTATCGGGGTTGCCTGCTTTCTCAATGGGAGTAGCGCATGGATGAACATCTGAAAGAAACCCGCGTCGATGGCAAGCTCGCCTACGACGGCCATTTCCTCAAAGTGCAATGCGACACCGCCCGTCTGCCGGACGGCAACACCACCAAGCGCGAATTCATCCGCCATCCCGGCGCAGTCGTGATCCTGCCGCTGTTCGACGACGGCACCGTGCTGCTGGAACGGCAGTACCGCTACCCGAACGACCGGGTGTTCCTCGAATTCCCCGCCGGGAAGATCGACCCCAACGAAGACCATCTTGTCTGCGCCAAGCGCGAGCTGCAGGAAGAAACCGGCTATACCGCAACCGACTGGCAATTCGTCTGCACCATCCACAACGCCATCGCCTATTCGGACGAGCATCTGGAAATCTATCTGGCGCGCGGGTTGACGGCCGGCGAAAGCAAACTGGATGAGGGGGAGTTTCTGGAAACCTTCCGTGCACCGCTGGCCGATGTGATGGGCTGGGTCAGGGAAGGGAAGATTACCGATGTGAAGACGCTAATTGGGGCGTTTTGGTTGGAGAAGATTGTGGGTGGGCAGTGGGACGTATAGGTGAGCGGCTGATTAGATATTTGTGTCCTCCTGTTGAAGTGCTAACAAATGAGAGGTTTGAAGTGCTGCCCAAATAATAACGGCAATAAGCTTGAACTGATCGCCGGACGATAATTCAGAAAATTTTGAGACCTTTTTCAAGGTTGCATTTTCGTTTCGAAGATTTGTGAATGCTGTTTGTATGTGATTTTTTTCACGGCTTG
>JAFECY010000313.1 GCA_018241865.1 Pseudomonadota bacterium
AATATACCGGCACCGGACGCGTTTTGGCAATCGCCGCCAATACGCCACCTTTGGCTGTGCCATCGAGCTTGGTCACGACCAGTCCGGTCAGTCCGAGCGCATCGTCGAAAGCCTTCACTTGCGTCAGGGCGTTTTGCCCGGTATTGCCGTCGATGACCAGCAAAATTTCATGCGGCGCTTCGGCCATGCTTTTGCCGATCACGCGTTTAATTTTTTTCAATTCTTCCATCAGATGCAATTGTGTCGGTAAGCGGCCGGCGGTATCGATCATGACGACATCGGTCTTGCGCGCTTGCGCCGATTGCACCGCGTCGAAAGCGACGGCGGCCGGATCGCCCGACTCTTGCGCGATTACCGTGACATCATTGCGCTCGCCCCAAACTGCCAGTTGTTCGCGCGCGGCGGCGCGGAAGGTATCGCCGGCGGCCAGCAATACCGATTGGCCGTGCGCTTGCAAATGCTTGGCCAGCTTGCCGATAGTCGTGGTCTTGCCGGCGCCGTTGACGCCGGCGATCATCAGCACCAGAGGTTGCTCACGTCCCAGCATCAGCGGTTTCTGCAGTGGAGTCAGCAGTTCGATCAGCAGCGCGCGCAACGCCGCCTTGACTTGTTCCGCTTCGGTCAGTTTGTCTTCCTTGACCTTGCGTTTCAGCGCCGCCAGCAGGTGCTCGGTAGCGTTGGCACCGGCATCGGCCATCAATAGCGCAGCTTCCAGTTCTTCATACAGATCGTCGTCGATACGTGCGCCGACGAATAGCGTGGTCAGGCTGGATGAAGTTTTCGACAGGCCGGCTTTCAGGCGGCGCAGCCAAGAATTTTTTTGTTCTGGAACGGGTGCAGATATTGTGGCGGCGATTTCGTCTGGAGCTGCGTCCTGGGCAGTGTCCGGCGCAGTGGTTGATTCCTTCGGTTTTTTCTTGAAAAAGCTGAACATGAAAGCGTGCGGGTAGGCGTGGCGGGTAGCGGCACGGGTGCAGCATGACGGCGGACAAGCAGATACAATCGAAACCCTGTCAGCGCCGCCGGCATGACGGTCGTGGCGGTCAGTGCACATTCTATCAGAGCGGAGATTATGAAATTTCGGTTTGCCCACAGATTTTGCTGGCTGGTGACCTTGTTGCCGCTATTAGCATTTGCCGCACCGGCGCAGGAATTTACGCTGAAAAATGGCATGAAGATCATCGTCAAGGAAGATCATCGCGCGCCGACCGTTGCGCACATGATCTGGTACAAGGCTGGCAGCATGGATGAGGTCAACGGTGTCACCGGCGTCGCGCATGCCTTGGAACATATGATGTTCAAGGGCACCAAAACCATGAAGCCGGGTGAATTCAGCAAACGCGTGGCGGCTCTGGGCGGCCGCGAAAATGCCGGCACCTCGTTCGACTGGACGTTTTATTTTCAGCTCATCGAAAAATCCAAACTGGAAGCGGTGATGCAACTGGAAGCCGACCGCATGGCCAACCTAGTGTTCGATCCGAAGGAATTTCCCCAAGAAATCAAAGTGGTGATGGAAGAGCGGCGCTGGCGCACCGAGGACAGGGCGGGTGGGCGAGTGAATGAGGCGCTGAATGCCGCGGCCTTTGTCGCGCATCCGTATCATCACCCAACAGTCGGCTGGATGGGCGATTTGCAACACATGACGGTGGACGATGTGCGCGACTGGTATCAACGCTGGTATGCGCCCAACAATGCGGTGATGGTTGTGGCCGGTGATGTGAACGCCGAGGAAGTGCGACGGTTGGCGGAGAAGCATTTCGGCGGTATCGCGCGACGCAAATTGACACCGACTAGGCCGCAGATCGAGCCCGAGCAGCGCGGTGTGCGGCGGGTGGTGGTGAAAGCGCCGGCGGAAAATCCTTACGTGGTGTTGGCGTTCAAGGTGCCCGGTCTGCACGATGTCGAGAAGGATGAGGATGCCTATGCGCTCGATGTGCTGTCTAGCGTGCTGGATGGATACGACAATGCGCGCTTGAATGCGCGACTGGTGCGCACCGAGCGCGTCGCTAATTCGGCTGGCGCTGGTTATTCCGGCGTGGCGCGCGGACCAGTGCTGTTTACGCTAGATGGCGTGCCGGCGGCGGGCGTGAGCACCGAGCAGCTCGAGCAACATTTGCGCGGCGAAATCACGCGCATTGCTAAGGAAGGTATTGCGGAAAACGAATTGCAGCGCGTGAAGACGCAATTGATCGCCGGGCAGATATACAAGCGTGATTCCATCTACGGTCAGGCAATGGAAATCGCTTTGATGGAAATGTCTGGTTTGTCGTACACGCAGATCGACCGCATGATTGAAAAACTGCGGGCAGTCACGCCGCAGCAGGTGCAGGCGGTCGCGCAAAAATATTTTGGCGACGACCAGTTGACGGTGGTGACGTTATCGCCCTTGCCCATCACGGAAAAACCTGCTCCGCCGCCGGCCGGTATGCGGCATTGATGTACTCCTGAATTCACTCACATTGCGTCCAAGATGAAACGACTTTTAGTTTTCCTGTTTGCCGCCGCGACGGCTGTCAGCGCGCAAGCCGCGCTCCATATCCAATCTTGGAATCTACCTAACGGCGCGCGTGTGCTGTTTGTCGAAAGCCGTTCGATTCCGTTGCTCGATCTGAGTGTGGAATTTGACGCCGGTGCGCGCCGCGATCCGAATGGTAAGGCCGGCGTTGCTTCGATGACCAATGCCATGCTGGCACGCGGCATCACCGCTGGTAGCGATGCGCAAGCCGAACCGGCTCTGAGCGAGGCGCAAATCTCCGATGCTTTCGCCGACATTGCCGCTCAGCGCGGCGGCGGCGTGGGCGACGATCGCGGCGGCCTCAGTCTGCGCACGCTTTCAAACGCCACCGAGCGTGAGCGCGCAGTCGCCTTGCTGGCACGCCTGTTGGCGCAACCGAGTTTCCCTGATGATTTGCTGCAACGTGATAAGACGCGCAGTATCGCCGCTCTCAAGGAAGCGCTGACCAAGCCAGAAGTCATCGCCAGCCGGACTTTTTCGCAGGCCTTGTACGGTACGCATCCCTACGCGCGCGAAAGCAGTGTCGAGTCGATTAGCGCCCTCACGCGCGACGATTTGCTGGCATTTCATCGCCGCTACTACGTCGCCAATCGCGCCGTGGTGGCATTGATCGGCGCCATCACGCGCGAGCAGGCCGACGCCATTGCTCGCCAGTTGACCGAGCGGCTGCCGCAGGGGGCAGCCTTGCCCGCGATGCCGCCGGTGCCAGCGGCGCATGCCGTAGAAGTACGCATCGCCCATCCGGCTTCGCAGGCGCACATCCTCATCGGTGCACCAGCCATCGCGCGCAGCGATCCCGATTTTTTCGCATTGCGGGTTGGTAATTACACTTTGGGTGGCGGTGGTTTTGTCTCACGCCTCATGCAAGAGGTGCGCGAAAAACGTGGTTTGGCCTACAGCATCTACAGTGGCTTCAGTCCATTGGCGCAAGCGGGGCCGTTCCAGATCGGCTTGCAGACCAAGAAAGAGCAAGCTGACGAAGCATTGAAGCTGGTGCGCGCCACACTGGCTGATTTTTTGCGCGATGGTCCGACACCGACGGAACTGAAGGCGGCGAAAGACAATTTGATCGGCGGTTTTCCGCTGCTGATCGATAACAACCGCAAAATTCTCGACAATATCGCCATGATCGGTTTTTACGATTTGCCGCTCAATTACCTCGATACTTGGCGCGACCATGTTGCCAAGGTCACGAGCGCCGACGTCAAAGCGGCATTCGCGCGCAAGATCAAGCTCGACACACTGAGCACGATTGTGGTGGGTCCGTAAAATTCATGCGAGCCGGTCAAGTTAAAAAAAAGACAGTGAAGCCTGTGCCACAGCAGGTGCGCATCATCGGCGGCCAGTGGAAACGCACGCCGCTGGCGGTGGTCGATGCCGACGGCTTGCGGCCGACGCCGGATCGGGTGCGTGAAACGGTGTTCAACTGGCTGACGCATGTGTTCGACGGCGATTGGGCGGCGGTGAAGGCGCTCGATCTGTTTGCCGGCAGCGGCGCGCTCGGCTTCGAGGTCGCTAGTCGCGGCGCGGCGCAAGTGCTGATGATCGAGAACCATGCACCGGCCTTGCGGCAATTGCAGGCAGCGCAAGAAAAATTACAGGCGAACCAGATCCAGATTGTGCGCGGCGATGCTTTGCTTAAGTTACGCGAACTGGCAGCGACCAAGCAGACGTTTTCCTTGATTTTTCTCGATCCGCCGTATCACCAAGAGTGGCTGCAAAAGACTTTGCCCTTGTGCGTCGCCTTGTTGGAACCGGATGCCTATGTGTATGCTGAAGCGGAAACATCGCTTGATACGCATGCACCTTGGTTGGATGGATGGGAAATCATCCGCGCCGATCAGGCCGGTATGGTGTTTTATCATCTGTTGCGTTACGGAAAACCATCGGGAAATCAGGCATAATTTCTCACCCGTCTTCAGGAGTCAACATGATTACAGCCGTCTATCCGGGAACCTTCGATCCGCTCACGCGCGGACATGAAGATCTGGTGCGTCGTGCATCCAGCTTGTTCGACAAGTTGGTGGTCGGCGTCGCCGACAGCAAGAGCAAGAAACCTTTTTTCGCGCTGGAAGACCGCATGATGATCGCCAACGAAGTGCTCGGCCATTATCCCAACGTGCACGTCGAAAGCTTCTCCGGCCTACTCAAAGATTTCATCCGTCGCCACGACGCCCGCGTGATCGTACGCGGCTTGCGCGCGGTGTCCGACTTTGAATACGAATTCCAGATGGCGGGCATGAACCGCTATTTGCTGCCCGATGTCGAAACCCTGTTCCTCACGCCGTCCGACCAGTATCAGTTCATCTCCGGCACCATCGTGCGCGAAATCGCCAGTCTTGGCGGCGACGTGTCGAAATTCGTTTTCCCTTCGGTGGAGAAGTGGTTGAAAGCGAAGCTGGCGGAGCAGGCGAAGTAGGGGTATCGATCATGGCGTTGATGATTACTGATGATTGCATCAACTGCGATGTCTGCGAACCCGAGTGCCCCAACGACGCCATCTCGATGGGGTCGCAGATTTATGAAATCGACCCACACAAATGCACCGAATGCGTCGGTCACTACAGCGAGCCGCAGTGCCAGCAAGTGTGTCCGGTGAGTTGCATTCCCTTCGATCCGGCATGGCGCGAAACGCGCGAGCAATTACAAGAGAAATACGAAACCTTGCAGGCGGCGCTGAAGACCTGAACCTGCGGTGAGGCGCTCAACCCGACACCACCCGATTACGTCCCTCGCTCTTGGCGCGATACAACGCTTGATCGGCGCGCGCCAACAAGCGGCTGGCCATGATTTCCACGCCGGCATCGCCGCCGTCATAGGCGAAGGCCGCCACCCCTATCGATACGCTCACTTCCCGTTCCTGCTGACGCGACGCCAGTCGCAGCGGCTGTTCGGCAACGCTGGCGCGGATGCGTTCGGCGACGTGTACCGCGTCATCCAGTTCGGTGTCGGCCAGCAGCACCACGAATTCCTCGCCGCCGAAGCGGCCCAGCGCGTCGGACAGGCGCAGCTCGGCCTTGATGCGCGCCGCCACTTCGCGCAGCACTTCATCGCCGGCTTGGTGGCCGATGCTGTCGTTGATGCGCTTGAAGTGGTCGATGTCGATGTACAGACATGACAGGGCATGGCCGTGGCGCGCGGCACGACCGGTTTCTTCCTGCAGGCGGCGTTCTAGGTAGCGGCGATTGTTGACGCCGGTGAGCGGATCGGTCAGGCCGATGTGCTTGAGGCGTTCGCCGTTGATGACGTTCTCGATGCAAATGGCGACGATGGAGGCCAAGTGCTCGATGAAATCGCTGGCCATGTCGGTGGTGAAGCGCTCGGCATGTTTGCTGCCGAGATTGAGCGTGCCGATCAATTGCTGTCTGCGAACCAATGGCACGATCGCCACGCTAATCGGCAACGCGACCGGTTCGGGGAATAGTGCGATGTGGCGCTCTGGGCGGTATGGACCTAACTCCGTTTCTTGTAGCGATCGTGTCAGATCACATAGTGCATGCAGTTCAGCTTCTTCTTGGAAAAACAACAGTTGTGGCAAGCGCGCGAGATCGACTTGCAGCTCCACTAAAATCCGGCGGATTTCGTAATTTGTATCGAGCAGCGCCAGCGTGACCACGTCAAGATCGGACGTCGTAGGAAGAGACTGGAAAATGGCGTCGATCAATTCAGCAAAACTACCGGCGCTGATGAATTGCAAATCCAGTTGCCGATGCCGACGCATAATGTCTTCGTTGTGCCGCGCTTGCTGTAAAAGCAGCGCCAGTTCGCGCCGCAATTTGCGGTTTTCCGAGGACGGCGTGTCTGGCATGAAAATGCGCTCCCTGCGTTCAGAAAGCGAGTTCGACAGCGACTTCCTGTCCCACCCGCAAAGTTTGGCCGGCGCCAGTCAGCACGATGGCGTTCATGCCAAAGGCAAGGCCGCCGCCGATCTTCGGATCGGCGCGATAAGTTTGCAGGATGTCGAGCGGACTCGGGCCGATTTCGCCGGTTGCTTGGTCGATGGAGGGAATGACGCAGCGCGGGCAGGGCTTCACCGGCTGCAATGTCACTTCGCCTGCGGTGATCGTCCGCGTGAAATCTTCTTCAAACGCGCCGACACCGTCGATGACGATGTTGGGCCGGAAGCGATTCATCGGCAGGGCAGTGCGTCCGCGTGCCAATAACTTTTCATTCAAGTCCGCCAGCGAAGCGGTGGAAATCACCAAGATCGGATAGCCGTCGGCAAACAGAGTTGGCGCTTCGATGCCGCCGGTCCACTCGGTATTGGCAATGCGTTTTATGTGGGAATAAAAGCGTACCAATCGACACGTCGTACCAAGCGCGCTGGAAAACCAA
>JAFECY010000314.1 GCA_018241865.1 Pseudomonadota bacterium
AAAATTCAAAAAACATCTACGCACTGCAATCATTCTCCCGAATGACAGACGAGATTATCCGCCTCCACAATACATCACTGAAGCGCGTAAAGTCCGAAATTGGAGTTAAGAGAAATATTTTTCAGTCTAGACATTGAAGGCAGCGAGGTCGCTTTAGGTAAAAATTTTATCTTTTCGAATGGATTTTTAAGGAGTATTTAGATTCAGTAAGTGAACTTCTTCACACCCTCCGCCATCCCCAGCAAGCCGACATCCGCCCCCCGCTGCGCGAACAGCCCCACCGTCACCACGCCAACGATATTGTTGATCTGCCCTTCCAACGCCACCGGGTCGGCGATCTGCAAGCCGTGCAGGTCGAGGATGTAGCAAGCGTTATCGGTCAGCAGCGGCTGGCCGTCCTTCATGCGCAGCTTCGGCTCGCCGCCCAACGCGGACAACAGTCGCGCCACCGCCGCGTGCGCCATCGGGATCACTTCGACCGGCAGCGGGAATTTGCCCAGCCTATCCACCAGCTTGGAGCCGTCGGCGATGCAGACGAATTTTTTGGCGACCGAGGCGACGATCTTTTCGCGCGTCAACGCCGCGCCGCCGCCTTTTATCATCGCGCCTTGCGGCGTGATCTCGTCGGCACCGTCGATGTACACCGCCAGCGAGGAAACATCGTTCAGGTCGAATACCGGAATGCCGTGCGATTGCAGGCGTGCGGCGGTCGCCTCCGAGGACGCCACCGCACCCTTGATCTTGTGCTTGATCTTGCCCAGTTCGTCGATGAAGAAATTGGCGGTGGAGCCGGTGCCGACGCCGATGATTTCGCCTTCCACCACGTAGTCGATGGCGGCGCGGGCCACGGCTTGCTTGAGTTCGTCCTGGGTCATGATGTCTCGCGAAAAAAAGAATGCGCTATTTTAACGGAGAGCAGGTGACGCGCATCAGGATTTGCGCAGCGTGCTGGCGGCGCGCGCCAGTTCCGTGATTTTGCGCCAGTCGCCGGCATGCACCACGTCCTTCGGCGTCAGCCACGAGCCGCCGACGCAGGCGACATTCTTGCAGGCGAGGAAGTGCGGCGCGCTGTCGATCGTGATACCGCCGGTCGGGCAGAAGCGCACATCCGGCAGCGGCCCGGCGATGGCGTTCAACATGCCGACGCCGCCGGCCGGCACGGCGGGAAACAATTTCAATTGCTGGAAGCCGACCTCGCGCGCCGCCATCACCTCCGACGGCGTCATCACGCCCGGCAGCAAGGGCAAGCCGGATTGTTTCGCTGCCGCGATCAGCGCCGGCGTCAACCCCGGCGCGACGCCGAACAGCGCGCCGGCGTCGCGCGCGGCAGCGAATTCTTCCGGCTGCGTCAGCGTACCGACGCCGACGATGGCTTGCGGGACCTGTGCGGTAATGGCACGAATTGCCGCCAAACCATGCGCGGTGCGCAGCGTGATTTCCAGCACGCGGATGCCGCCAGCAACCAGTGCGCTTGCCAGCGGCACGGCATGCGCCGGGTCGTCGATGGCGATCACGGGAATCACCGGCGAGGCATGCATGATGTCGATCAGTTTCATTTCAATCTTTCCCTGCTGCCGACGCGCTGCGGCCGTTGAGCGGCGCGTCTTCATCGTTGAACGGTTCGCCGGCATGCGCGCCGAGCGTGTTGTTGTCGTATTCGGCCGGGATCAGCGGCGACAGGGCGAAAGTGCTCGCGCCCTCTTCCGCCGTGCTGACGGCATGCCGGAACATGGCGAACAATTCGCGCCCCATGCCGACGGCGTTGCCGGACAGATCGATGCTGTCCACCGCGCGCGCCTGCCACTCGGCGGCATCCACCCGCGCTTCCAGCACGCCGGCTTCGGCGTCGAGCCGGATCAGGTCGCCAGTGCGCACTCTACCGAGCGGCCCGCCAACCAGCACTTCGGGCGTGACGTGAATCGCCGCCGGCACTTTGCCGGACGCGCCCGACATGCGGCCGTCTGTCACCAGCGCGACATGGAAGCCGGCGTCCTGCAGGCTGCCCAGCGCGGGCGTGAGGGAATGCAGTTCCGGCATGCCATTGGCGCGCGGTCCCTGGAAGCGCACCACGGCGATGAAATCGCGCTGCAACTCTCCCGCCGCGAAGGCATGCATGAAGGCATCCTGCGAATCGAAGACAATGGCTGGCGCTTCCACCAAGCGGTGCGGCGGCTTGACGGCGGAAATCTTGACCACCGCGCGACCGAGATTGCCGGACAACAGGCGCAAGCCGCCTTCCGGCGAAAATGGTGCGGCTGCCGGGCGCAGCACGTTCACATCGCCGCTGACTGCGGGCGCGGCTTTCCACACCAGCTTGTCGCTGTCGAGGAAAGGTTCGGTGCAATGCGCGCGCAAACCCTGGCCGAGTATGGTGGTGACATCTTCATGCAGCAAGCCGGCGTCGAGCAGTTCGCGGATCACGAAGGCGCTGCCGCCGGCGGCGTGGAAATGGTTGACGTCAGCGTCGCCGTTCGGGTAGATGCGCGCCAGCAGCGGCGTCACAGCCGACAAGTCGTTGAAATCGTTCCAGTCGATCACGATGCCGGCCGCTTTCGCTATCGCCACCAAGTGCATGGTGTGATTGGTCGAACCGCCGGTACTCAGCAAGGCGACGATGGCGTTGACGATAGATTTTTCATCGACGATGCGGCCGACCGGCAGATACGTTGCGCTCAACGTGGAAATGGCGACCGCGCGCGCCGCTGCCGCACGCGTCAAGGCATCACGCAGCGGCGTGTTCGGCGTGATGAAAGCCGCGCCCGGCAAGTGCAGACCCATCACGTCCATCAGCAACTGGTTGCTGTTGGCGGTGCCGTAAAAGGTGCAGGTACCGGCGTCGTGATAGGACTGCGATTCGGCTTCGAGCAATGCGTCGCGGCCGATCTTGCCTTGCGCGTACAGTTGGCGGATGCGCGCTTTTTCCGGGTTGGACATGCCGGACGTCATCGGCCCGGCGGGCACGAACACCGCCGGCAGATGGCCGAAGTGCAGCGCGCCGATCAGCAAGCCCGGCACGATCTTGTCGCACACGCCGAGAAAGAGCGCAGCGTCGAACATGTTATGCGACAGCGCGACGGCAGTCGCCATCGCAATCGCATCGCGCGAGAACAGGGATAATTCCATCCCCGGTTGACCTTGCGTAATGCCGTCGCACATGGCAGGCGTGCCGCCGGCGAATTGCGCCACGCCGCCCGCCGCCCGCACCGCGTCCTTGATAATGGACGGGAAACGCTCGAAAGGCTGATGCGCCGAGAGCATGTCGTTGTAGGCAGACACGATGGCGACCGAAGGCGCTTTTTGCTGTTTCAGCATCAACTTATCGCTGGCGGGAAACGCAGCAAAACCGTGTGCGAGGTTGGTACAAGACAAAGCCTTGCGCTGCACGCCTTGGTGTCGCGCCGATTCGAGCCGGGTCAGATAAGCATGGCGATACGGCTGGCTGCGGGCAATGATGCGGCGGGTGACAGCATCGAGTGTGGGATGAAGTGCCATGAAGTGTCCTAGTTGGCAATCAAGATGAAAGTAATTTTACTACATTTTTGACGTGGGCTGCGCTGCATAATGCTGACTGGCTGACTGACCGACGCCCCGCGAATATCCAGCATTTAGTCACATCATTGAAATTGCAGAATGAGGCGCGTCAAATCTATCGAAAAATTCAGATCGCGCACAACCTCTCTAAATAGGTAGTAAATTTACCTTTATTTGCTGTATAGTGCACAGAATTTCTGTTGCCTCGTACACTTGACCCGTACACTTTACGCCATGCATTTGACTGCTTCCAAAACATTCCAGTCGCTGCAAGCGCACCATGCCGACGCGCGTCACTGGCGCTTGCGCGAACTGTTTGCCGCCGACCCTGCACGCTTCAGCCGCTTTTCGCTGGAAGCCGCCGGCTTGTTTCTCGACTATTCCAAGCAGCGCATCCAGCGCGGCACGCTCGACCTGCTGTGCGCACTCGCGCGCGAGTGCGGTGTCGAAGCGCACCGCGACGCCATGTTCGCCGGCGAAAAAATCAATACCACCGAACAGCGCGCCGTCCTGCACACTGCCCTGCGTGCGCCACGTGACAGTCATCTCGATGTCGATGGCCGCGACATCATGCCCGACATCCATGCCGTGCTCGACCGCATGCAGGTTTTCAGCGAAGCAGTCCGCTCCGGCGCATGGCGCGGCTATGACGGCCAAGTCGTCACCGATGTGGTCAACATCGGCATCGGCGGTTCCGATCTCGGCCCGAAGATGGCATGCAAGACCTTGCAGCCTTACGCCCATTCACGCCTCGCCATGCACTTCGTCTCCAACATCGACGGCGACGATCTGGGCGCGCTGCTGCCGACACTACATCCCGCCACCACGCTGTTCATCATCGCCTCCAAAACTTTCACCACATTGGAAACGATGATGAATGCGCAGGCGGCGCGGCGCTGGTTCCTCGCGCAAGGCGGCAAGGACGACGACTTGCGCAAACACTTCGTCGCCGTTTCCACCAATGACGCCGCAGTCAAGGCTTTCGGCATCGACCCGGAAAACATGTTCCCGTTCTGGGATTGGGTCGGCGGTCGCTATTCGCTCTGTTCGGCCATCG
>JAFECY010000315.1 GCA_018241865.1 Pseudomonadota bacterium
GAAACTGATAATACCTCATGCGCCATCACTACTTTGCATCACACCGGACTATCCTCCCGATACCGGATGACGATTTCCCTTAGATTATTTATTAGCCACCTGTTTTTCACGAAAACTTGCAGAAATCTGTCTTCCTCTTCTCGAAGAAAGCAGTGAACGCCTCCTTCGCTTCCGGCGACGTCAGCATCGCCGCGAACAACTTGTTTTCTTCCATCATCCGGGCATCGATCGCTGCATCGTGACCAGTCTTCATCAGGCGCTTGGTCGCGCGCAATGAAGAAGCCGGCAATGCCGCCAGCTTGACGGCCTGCGCCTGAACGAAGGGCAGCAAGAGATCGGCCGGCATCACCTGGTTGACCAGCCCCATCTCGCGCGCTTCTTCGGCGCTGAACGCTTCGCCCAGCATCAGCTTTTCCGCCGCGCGCTGGTAGCCAGCGAGCTGCGGCAGCAGGTAGCTCGATGCCAGTTCCGGGCACAGACCCAACTGCGCGAACGGCAGCGCGAACTTGGCGTGCTCGGCTGCGTACACCAAATCGCAATGCAGAAGCATGGTGGTGCCGATGCCGACCGCGACGCCGGTGACGGCGGCCACCACCGGCTTGCTGGCGTGGCTGATGGCATGCATGAAGCGGAACACCGGGCTGTCGGGGCCGCTCGGCGGATGTTTCATGAAGTCTTCCAAGTCATTGCCGGCGGTGAAGGCATGCGCCGTGCCGGTGAACACGATGGCGCGGATCTGGTCGTCGCGCTCGGCGGCTTGTAGCGCGTCGGCCAGCGCGTCGTACATCGCTGCGGTGATGGCGTTCTTTTTTTCCGGGCGGTTGAAGGCGATGGTGAGGACGTTGCCTTCTTGGCTGGTCAGGATTTCCATGTTGTCTCCTTACGCATAACTCACTCATTCTGACGACGGCGGGATTGCCTTAACTCCTTCCCCTTCAAGGGGAAGGGGGGATGGGGATGGGTCATCTGATCGTTACATACCCCATCCCCCCTTGCAGGGCGCGTATCCGCTTGCAAGCGGATACCGCTACGCAGGCTGGCGGCATGCCGCCAGAATTCCCTGCTACGCCCCTCCCCCTCCCCTTGAAAGGGAGGGAATATTCTTTGCATTTTTACAGTTCCGCTTTGTATCGAAAAAAGCCGCACGCTGTGAGGCGATGCGGCTTTTTGCTGGCTGCTGTTTCGTTCTACACGCGCTCGAAGATACCAGCCGCGCCCATGCCAGTACCGACGCACATGGTCACCATGCCGTACTTGAGGTTGCGGCGGCGCAGGCCGTGCACCACGGTGGCGGCGCGGATCGCGCCGGTCGCGCCGAGCGGGTGACCGAGGGCAATCGCGCCGCCGAGCGGGTTGACCTTGGACGGGTCGAGCTGCAGGTCGCCGATGACGGCCAGCGCTTGCGCGGCGAAGGCTTCGTTCAGCTCGATCCAGTCGAGTTGATCTTGCGTGATGCCAGCAAGACGCAGCGCCAGCGGCACTGCTTCCTTGGGGCCGATGCCCATGATTTCCGGCGGCACGCCGCGCACGGCAAACGAGCTGAACTTGGCCAGCGGGGTCAGGTTGAATTGCTTGAGGATTTTTTCGCTGACCAGGATCAGCGCGCCGGCGCCGTCCGACATTTGCGAGCTGTTGCCGGCGGTGACGCTGCCCTTGGCGGCGAACACCGGCTTCAGTTTCGCCAGCGCTTCGGGCGTGGTGTCGGCGCGCGGACCTTCGTCCTGGGTGGCGCTGCGGGTCTTGACGTCGATCTGGCCGCTGCCGAGGTTGGGGAATTTTTCGACGATTTCGACCGCCGTGGTTTCATCCTTGAACTCGCCCGACTCTTGCGCGGCGATGGCTTTTTTGTGCGAGTGTAATGCGAATTCGTCCTGAGCGTCGCGCGTGACTTTCCATTGCTGCGCGACTTTCTCGGCGGTGATGCCCATGCCGTAAGCCATGCCGACGTTTTCATCCTTGAGGATGGCCGGGTTCATCGAAGGGTGATGCCCCATCATCGGCACCATCGACATCGATTCCGCGCCGCCGGCGATCATCACGTCCGCCTGACCGACGCGGATGCGGTCGGCCGCCATCGCGATCGCCGACAGGCCGGATGCGCAGTAGCGGTTGACGGTGATGCCGCCGACCGTGTTCGGCAGGCCGGCCAGCAGCACGCCCATGCGGGCAAAGTTCAAACCTTGCTCGGCTTCGGGGAAGGCGCAACCGATCACAGCGTCCTCGATCAGCTTGGGATCGAGGTTCGGCACTTGCGCGACCGCCGACTGGATGGCGCGCACCAGCAGATCGTCCGGGCGGACATTCTTGAACATGCCGCGCGGCGCTTTGCCGATCGGGGTGCGGGTGGCGGCGACGATATAGACTTCCTGGATTTGTTTGCTCATTTATTTCGCTCCTTGTTTCATTCCCTCCCCTTCAAGGGGAGGGTCAGGGTGGGGATGGGTATTTCTCGATTGCGATGGACACCCATCCCCCTCCCAACCTCCCCCTTGAAGGGGGAGGGGCTTTGTTTTTAATTGCGGACTGGTTTGCCGGTCTGCATCATGCCCATGATTCGTTCCTGCGTTTTCGGATTGTTGAGCAGTTCCATGAAGTGCTTGCGTTCCATGTCGAGCAGCCATTGTTCGCTGACCACGCTGCCCGCTTCGACATCGCCGCCAGACACCACTTCGGCGATCATCGAGCCGAGCTTGTAGTCGTGCGCCGAGATGAAGCCGCCGTCGCGCATGTTGATGAGCTGCGCGCCGATGGTGGCCATGCCGTAGCGGCCGGTGACCGGCACTTGCGCCGGTAGGGACGGACGATAGCCGGCGTCGAACATGGCGCGCGCTTCAACCTTGGCCACGTGCAGCAACTCGTAGGCGTTGAACACGATCACGTCGTTGGCGCTCAGGTAACCGAGCTTCTGCGCTTCCAGCGCCGACTTCGACACCACGGCGGTGGCGGCGTTCATGTAGGTGTCTTTCAGGAATTGCAGGATGTCGGCTCCCTTGGCTTGCGCGGCGGCGCGCACGGCGATTTCCTTCAAGCCGCCACCGGCCGGGATCAAACCGACGCCGACTTCGACCAGACCGACATAGGATTCGAGCGCGGCGACCCGTTTGGATGCATGCATCATCAATTCGCAACCGCCGCCGAGCGCCAGGCCGGCCACTGCGGCCACCACCGGCACGTTGGCATACTTCATCGCCTGGTGCGCTTGCTGCAATTGCGCCACCATCGGCTCGATAGCTTTGACGCCGCCGGACATGAACAGCGGCAGCATCGATTGCAAGTCCGCGCCGGCCGAGAACGCGCCGCCTTCGGCCGCGTCGGTCTGCCAGATCACCAGTCCCTTGTAATTCTTTTCAGCTTCGGCGATGGCCTTGTTCAAGCCGTCGATCACGCCCGATCCGATCACATGCATCTTGGTCTTGAACGACAGGATCAGTACATCGTCGTTCTGGTGCCAGATGCGCACCGAATCGTCCTCGAAGAAGGTGGTGCCGGCCGTGCCGCCATTGGGCGCATTGTCGCCGACCAGCGTGGCGCGGAAAGTCTGGCGCTGATACACCGGCAGCGCAGAGCGCGGCGAGTAGGTTTTTTTCTTGGGCGACCACGAACCCTGCGGCGTGTGCACACCCTCGCGACCATCAAATACCCAAGTCGGCAGCGGCGCATTGCACAGCGCTTTGCCAGCGTCGATGTCTTCTTTCACCCAGTCGGCGACCTGTTTCCAGCCGGAGGCTTGCCAGGTTTCAAACGGGCCGACGTTCCAGCCGAAGCCCCAGCGCATGGCGAAGTCGATATCGCGCGCATTGTCGGCGATCGATTCTAGGTGCACGGCGATGTAGTGGAAAGCGTCGCGGAAGATCGCCCATAGGAATTGCGCCTGCGGGTTGGTCGATTCGCGCAGCGACTTCATTTTCTTGACCGGGTCTTTTTCCTTCAGGATGCGGCCGATGATGTCGTCGGCCTTGCCGCCGCCCGTCACATAATCACCCTTGGCCGGGTCGAGGCGCAGAATGTCCTTGCCGACCTTCTTGTAAAAACCGGCACCGGTCTTTTGCCCGAGCACGCCCTTGGCGATCAGTTGCGCCAGCACCGGCGGCGTCGCATACGCAGCGTGGAAAGGATCGTCCTTCAAGTAATCTTGCATGGTCTTGATGACGTGACCCATCGTGTCCAAACCCACCACGTCGGCGGTGCGGAAGGTGCCGGACTTGGCGCGACCGAGCTTGGCGCCGGTCAGGTCGTCCACCACGTCGTAGCTCAGGCCGTATTTCTCGGCTTCGATCATGATCGCCAGAATGCCGAACACGCCGACGCGGTTGGCGATGAAGTTCGGCGTATCGATGGCATGCACCACACCTTTGCCGAGCGTGGTGGTGAGAAAACCTTCGAGCTGGTCGAGGATGTGCGGCGCGGTGGTCACGGTCGGAATCAGTTCGACCAAATGCATGTAACGCGGCGGATTGAAAAAATGCACGCCGCAGAAACGTTCCTTGAGCTTGGCGTCGAAACCTTCCGATAATGCAGTGATCGACAGGCCGGAGGTATTGGAAGCGAAGATCGTGTTCGGGCCGATATGCGGCGCGACTTTTTTGTACAGATCGTGCTTCCAGTCCATGCGCTCGGCAATCGCTTCGATGATGAGATCGCAACCGGCCAGCAGGTCGAGGTTGTCTTCATAGTTGGCGGCCTGCAGATAGGCGGCATGCTCGACATTGCCGAGCGGCGCGGGGCTGAGTTTCTTCAGGTTGTCGATCGCCTTCTGGACGACGCCGTTTTTCGGGCCTTCCTTGGCCGGCAGATCGAACAGGATGACCGGCACCTTGGCGTTGATACAGTGTGCGGCAATCTGCGCACCCATCACACCAGCACCGAGCACCGCGACTTTTTTGACGATGAAATTAGACATTTTTATTCAAGCTCCATTTGAACCACGGCGAGCACGGCGAACACGGCGTTTATTTAAATAAGCCTGTGTTTTTTTGCCGTGTCCGCCGTGTACGCCGTGGTAAAAAATCAAAACAACTCTTCTTCGAGCGACGTCAGGTTCGCCGCGCCGGAGCGCGCCTGACGAATCAGCATCGCCGTTTCCGGCAGCAGGCGGGCGAAGTAGAAACGCGCCGTCGCCAGTTTGGCCTTGTAGAAACTGTCGCCGCTATCCTGTTTTGCCAGCGCGATCTTCGCCATGCGGGCAAAAAAGTAAGCGTACACCATGTGACCCACCACGCGGAGATACGGCACGGCGGCCGCGCCGACTTCGTCCTGATTCTGGAACGCCTTCATGCCGATTTCCATCGTCAGCTTGGTGACTTTGTCGCCGATGTCGCCCAGCGGCGTGATGAATTCATTCATCGCTTCGTCGGTGCCGTTTTCCTCGACGAAGGCCTGAATCTGCGCGCCAAATTTTTTCAGCTTGGCGCCGTTGTCCATCAAGATTTTTCGACCCAACAAGTCGAGCGACTGAATGGTGTTGGTGCCTTCGTAAATCATGTTGATGCGGGCGTCGCGCACGTACTGCTCCATGCCCCATTCGGCGATGTAGCCGTGGCCGCCATAGACTTGCAGCGCTTCCGAAGTGGCGATCCAGCCATTGTCGGTCATGAAGGATTTGATGATCGGCGTCAGCAGCGCCACCTGGTCGGCGGCGTCCTTGCGCACCGTTTCGTCCGGGTGGTTCAATTCTTTGTCGATCAAGAGTGCGGCGTAGGAAGAGAAAGCGCGGCCGCCTTCGGCATAGGCGCGCGCGGTCAACAGCATGCGCCGCACGTCGGGGTGAACGATGATCGGGTCGGCGGCTTTTTCCGGCGCTTTCGGACCAGTCAGACTGCGCATCTGCAGGCGGTCTTTCGCATACACGACGGCGTTCTGGTAAGCGACTTCGGTCAGGCCGAGCGATTGCATGCCGACGCCGAGCCGTGCCGCATTCATCATCACGAACATGGCGTTCAAGCCCTTGTTCGGCTCGCCGATCAGCCAGCCGGTCGCGCCATCCAAATTCATCTGGCAAGTGGCGTTACCGTGGATGCCCATTTTTTCCTCGATCGCGCCGACGGTGATGCCGTTGCGTGCACCGAGCGAACCATCGGCATTCGGAATGAACTTCGGCACGACGAACAGCGAAATGCCTTTGGTGCCGGCCGGCGCATCCGGCAAGCGCGCCAGCACCAGGTGGATGATATTGGCGGCCATGTCATGCTCGCCGGCGGAAATGAAAATTTTGCCGCCGGTGATTTTGTAAGTGCTGTCCGCTTGCGGCTCTGCTTTGGTGCGCAGCAGACCGAGATCGGTGCCGCAATGCGCTTCAGTCAGGCACATGGTGCCGGTCCATTCGCCCGACACCAGTTTCGGCAGATAGGTCGCCTTCAGTTCCGCCGTGCCGTGCGCCTTCAGACATTCATAAGCGCCGTGCGACAGGCCGGGGTACATCATCCAGGCCTGATTAGCGGAGTTCATCATTTCATAGAACGAGTTGTTGACCACCACCGGCAAACCTTGACCGCCGTATTCCGGGTCGCAGGCCAGCGCCGCCCAGCCGCCTTCGACGTATTGTTGATAGGCTTCCTTGAAACCCTTGGGCGTGGTGACGGTGTGCGCATCCTTGTCGAGCTTGCAGCCTTCGCGGTCGCCGCTGTGGTTCAGCGGGAAGACGACGTTGGAAGCAAACTTGCCGCCCTCTTCCAGGATCTGGTTGATGGTGTCGGCATCCATCTCGGCATGCGCCGGCAATTGCTGCAATTCCTGTTCGACCTGCAGCAATTCATGCAGCACGAAATGCATGTCGCGCAGGGGGGCGGTGTATTGGGGCATGGCGGTCTCCGGTTGGTTGTGCGTGTTGTGCGTGATTTCTTAAACGGCTTTTCTGCTACTTTTTTCTGCTTGGCCGATCGACTTCAGTTCGGCAACGACGGGATTGCGATAGGTTGCGATCAGCCGCTCGAAACCCAGCATGGCGCGCTCGGCGCTGTCGGGTCGTCGGATGAAACGGGCATCGTGGTGCAGCGCCAGCACCAAGCCGTAAATCTCAAACGCCATCTGACGCGCATCGGTATCGGGGCGCAGATGACCTTCATCGATGGCCTGCTGTATGCAACGGCGCAACGCTTCCTGCAAGGTATCGACCATGCTGACCAGCGCCTCGCGGATCGCGCCGGGGCGGTCGTCATATTCCACCGCGCCGCTGATATAAATACAGCCAGAGACGATTTCCATGGTCACGCGCCGCACCCAACGGGCAAAAAATTCGCGCAGACGCGGCAACCCGCGTGCTTCTTTCAAGCTGGGGTAAAACACGTCGTCCTCAAACAAATCGTTGTAGCGTTTGAGCACGGCAATCTGCAAATCCTCGCGCGAACCAAAGTGAGCGAACACGCCGGATTTGCTCATGCTCATCCTCTCGGCGAGAACGCCGATAGTGAGTCCCTCCAAACCTTCGCGACTAGCCAATTCCAGCGCCACATCCAAGATAGTGGCGCGGGTCTGCTCGCCTTTGCGCATCGATTTGCTTGCCATGTCGCTATGACCTGCCCTTGCTTGAACCGGCCAAAACGCCGGATAAAAATAAACGTACGACCGTACTATTATTCATTCCAGGGCAAAAGTCAAATACCGTTTGCAGAATATGTCAGGAAATTTCGGGGAGGGAAAAATCAGCCGCGCGACTTGTCGATTTGTCGGCGGTCGCGCTTGGTGGGGCGTCCTTTCATGGCGGCGGCGGGTTCGCGGAACAGTTTGCGGCGTTCGCTTTCTTGTTGCCGACGCGCGATGCTGGCGGCGCTTTCTTCGTACAGAGTGTGCGCCACGACAGCCGAGCCGCGCACGTCGGACAAGGCGCGCACTTGCACTTCCCACTGGTCCGCGCCGTTGTCGATGTCGAGTCGGTCGCCGATCTTCACGCTGCGTGCCGGCTTGATGCGCTCACCGTTGATCCGCACCTTGCCGTTATCGACGGCATCGGTCGCCAGCGAGCGCGTCTTGAAAAAGCGCGCCGCCCACAGCCACTTGTCGATGCGGACAGTCTCCGCATGCATCAATAATTACCCCAAGCCATGATGCGGATAGCGGTTTTATACACTTGATAAGCCACATCATAAAAATGCCGCTTGTACCACGGGATGCTGGCGAATTCTTCCAGTCCGACCGGCACGCCATCGGCAACGCCTTGCTCGATTCGCTCGCGCAAGGTGCGGGCGAAGGCGACGTCATCGATCGCCACGTTGGCCTCTTGGTTCACGAACATACTCAGGCCATCATAGTTGCTGGAGCCAACCGTGGCCCAACGGTCGTCCACCACACCGACCTTGCCGTGCAAATGCGTCTTGCGATATTCGACGATCTTCACGCCGTACTGCAACAGCTTGGGATAATACGAACGCGCCACCGCATCCTGCATCGGAATTTGTCCGACGCCGAGCAGCAAGGTCACTTGCACGCCGCGTGCAGCCGCCGCAATCAACGCCACCCGCAGCTTGCGGTTGGGCGCGAAATACGGATTGGCCAGCCAGACGCTTTCGCGCGCGCGGCCGAGCGTCTGCAGATAGGCGCGTTCGATGGTGCGGCGGTTACGCAGATTGTCGCGCACCACCAAGCCCGCCAACGCGGTTTCGGCTTCGGCCGTCGGCATGCGCCGGTGCTGTTCGCGCAGCAAATCCCAACGCAGCCGCAAGCCGATGCGGCTCAGGCGCATCCATTGCGCTTCCAGTTCGCGGTGGATGACCCGCACCAACGGGCCGTTCACTTGCACCGCGAAATCCCAACGCGGTGCAGGCAAAATCACAGTAGGGTTTTCATCGTCGCGCCAATCGTCGTTGATGTTGATGCCACCGACAAAAGCCGTCAGGCAATCGACCACGCAGAGCTTGCGGTGAGTGCGCGGAATGCCGCGCTTGAACCAAGCATTGAAGACGCGGCAATGCACGCCGACGGCTTCCATTTCCCGCTGAAGCTGCGCGGAATAGCGATTGCCGGTGCCGATCCAATCGACAATCAGCTTGACCGTCACCCCGCGCTGCACCGCACGCGCCAGCGCCTCCGTGATGTTGGTCGCAACCGCATCGTCGCCGAAGATATAGGTTTCGAGATAAATCTCCACCCGCGCTGCTTCGCAAGCGCTCAGCAACGCCGGGAAGAATTCGACGCCGCTTTGTAGCAGCGCGATGCTATTGCCGGTGGTGTAACTGATCGGCCGCATCGCCGCTTTACGCCTTTTCCATCGCAGCCGGCATGTGCTGCAAACCGGCGATGATCGGTGCGTGATCCGACAACCGCGCCCAGCTTGCGCCGTGCAAAACTTGCGCGCTCTCGATTGCGAAGCCGCGCACGTAGATGCGATCGAGCTGGAGGAAAGGCATCGCCGCCGGGAAGGTGCGCGCCGGCTGCTGCTTCGGTCCGCGTCCACGCAATTGTCGTAGATACGTGCCGAATCCGCGCGCGGGCAGATTGGCGTCGAACACTTCGGTCACGCCGAGGCTGGCGCGCAAATCGTCGCTCAAATCATTGCTCCAGTCGTTGAAATCGCCGGCGATAATCACCGGCTCCCGTGCCGGTGCCGATTTCGTCACCGCCTCGATCAAGGCCGCGGTCTGGCGACGACGACTACCGGCAAACAAACCGAGATGCACCACAAAGCAATGCACCATTCCGGCTGACGTCTGCACCACACAATGCAAAATGCCGCGCTGCTCGAAAGCATGATCCGACACATCTTGATTGTCGAAGGAAGCAATCGGAAAACGGCTCAACAAGGCATTGCCGTGATGGCCATGATCGTACACAGCATTCATGCCATAGGCGACATGGAAAGAGTCGTCGCCGGCAAGAAAATCGTGCTGCCCTAACTCCGGCCATTTGGTGGCATGTTTGGCAGCCAACAAATCGTTCCTTCCTTGCACCTCCTGCAGAAACAGGATGTCGGCATTGAGATTACCAATGGCCGTCTTCAGTGCGTGAATACGCGGCCGCGAACCGATCGACGACACGCCTTTGTGGATGTTATAGGTGGCAACGCGCAGTTTCATGTGGCTTATTGTAGCGCCGACCTGATGCGCGGCAATTGCAGGATCGCTTCCGCGTTCGACGGTGAAAAGCACAGATCGGCCGCCGCCTGATACGGCAGCCATTGATAGCGCACATGCTCGCGCGGATTGAGGGCAATGGGAATATTCTGTGGAACCAGCAAACCGAACACATGTTCGGTATTTTTCGTCACGCCCGGCGCATAGCGGTGTCGCCATACCGGATAGATGTCATAGACGTTGGACAGATGCCAGTCGCGCAGATTTTGCGTTGGAACGGCGTTTTCTTCATCGGCGATGCGCATGCCGGTTTCCTCGAACACTTCGCGCACGGCGGTGTCGTGCAAGGCTTCTTCGAGCGCATCCTTAGAACCCGTCACCGATTGCCAGAATCCCGGCTTGTCGGCGCGCTCGATCAGCAAGACATCGAGCGCAGCGGTGTGGATGATGACTAGGACGGATTCGGGAATTTTGTAAGATATGTGCATGGCAGTAAACCATACAGAAAAATGACGCAAAAAATTGCCACTCCAC
>JAFECY010000316.1 GCA_018241865.1 Pseudomonadota bacterium
GTACCTTCGCGGCACGGCGTACACTGGCCACAGGATGCCTCAAAATAAAAATACGACAGACGCAACAGCGACTTGACCATGCAGCGCGTCTCATCCATCACGATCACCGCGCCGGAACCGAGCATCGAACCAGCTTTGGCGATCGAGTCGTAATCCAAGTCGGTCGCCATCATCACGTCGCCAGTAATGACTGGCGCAGAGGAGCCACCAGGAATCACGGCCTTGATCTTTTTGCCGCCGCGCATGCCGCCAGCCAATTCCAGCAACTTGGCAAACGGCGTGCCGAGCGGGATTTCGTAATTGCCGGGACGCTCGACGTCACCTGAAATCGAAAAAATCTTGGTGCCGCCATTATTCGGCTTGCCCAACGCCGCATAAGCCGGACCGCCCATTTTCATAATGAAAGGCACAGCGGCGAAGGTCTCGGTATTGTTGATGGTGGTCGGCTTGCCGTACAGGCCGAAGCTGGCCGGGAAAGGCGGTTTGAAGCGCGGCTGACCTTTCTTGCCTTCAATCGATTCGAGCAGCGCGGTTTCTTCGCCGCAGATGTAAGCGCCGTAGCCGTGGAAGGCATGCAACTGGAAAGTGAAATCGCTACCCATGATTTTGTCGCCTAGGAAGCCGGCGGCGCGCGCCTCTTCCAGCGCTTCTTCAAAGCGGTCGTAATCAGCCCAGATCTCGCCGTGGATGTAGTTATAGCCAACCGTGATGCCCATGGCATACGCACCGATGGCCATGCCTTCGATCAAAGCATGCGGGTTGTAACGGATGATGTCGCGATCTTTGAATGTGCCCGGCTCGCCTTCGTCCGTGTTGCAGACCAAATATTTCTGGCCGGGGAATTGACGCGGCATGAAGCTCCACTTCAGGCCGGTCGGGAAACCCGCACCGCCGCGACCGCGTAGCGAGGATGCCTTCAATTCGGCGATCACCTGCTCCGGCGTGATTTTTTCATTCAGGATGCGCTTCAGAGATTCGTAGCCGCCGCGCTTGACGTAATCGGCCAGATGCCAATTGTTGCCGTCGAGATCAGCAAGGATCAGCGGGTTGATGTGTCGATCGTGCAGGCAGGTCATTTCTTCAAATCCTCCACCAGCGCGTCAATTTTGTCGTTCGACATGAAGCTGCACATGCGCTTGTTGTTAACCAGCATGACCGGGGCATCGCCGCAAGCACCCATGCACTCGCCTTCGACCAAGGTGAACTGGCCGTCGCCGGTGGTTTCCTTGTAATCGACGCCCAATTTTTGTTTCAGATAATGTGCGGCTTTTTCGCCGCCGGACAGTGCGCACGGCAAATTGGTGCACACCGAAATCTTGTGCTTGCCGACCGGCTGGGTGTTGTACATGTTGTAGAAGGTGGCAACTTCCTGCACAGCGATGGCCGGCATGCCGATGTAGTCGGCAATATCCTGCATCACGTCAGGCGGCAGCCAGCCCTTCTCGTCCTGCGCGATCGCCAGCGCTGCCATCACGGCGGACTGCCGCTGGTCAGCGGGAAACTTCGCGAGTTCGCGGTCGATTTTTTTGTAAGCTTGCTCTGATAACAGCATTATCTTTGCCTCAAATATCGACGTAACGATCACATGAAGAAACCGTAGCGAGCGCCCCAAGGCCGGATCGAGAAGCGCAGCCGTACACATGTACGGCGAGCATCGCAGATTCGGGATTGGGGCGCGCAGTAGGTTTATTCATGGGATCAGCGGTCGATTTCACCAAAAACGATGTCTTGCGTGCCGATGATGGTTACCGCATCGGCGATCATGTGGCCTTTGGCCATTTCATTCAAACTCTGCAGATGCGCAAAACCCGGCGCGCGTATCTTCAAGCGATAAGGTTTGTTGGCACCGTCGGAAACGATGTAGATGCCGAATTCGCCTTTCGGGTGTTCGACCGCAGCATACGCTTCGCCCGGCGGCACATGAAAACCTTCGGTAAAGAGCTTGAAGTGGTGAATCAGCTCTTCCATATTGGTTTTCATGTTCACGCGCGACGGTGGTGCAACCTTGTGGTTGTCGATCATCACCGGGCCCGGATTGTTGCGCAACCATTCGATGCATTGCTTGATGATGCGATTCGATTGGCGCATTTCTTCGACGCGCACCAGATAGCGGTCGTAGCTATCGCCATTCACACCAACAGGAATATCAAAATCGAGCAGGTCATATACTTCGTACGGCTGCTTCTTGCGCAAATCCCACTCAACGCCTGAACCACGCAACATGGCTCCGGTGAAACCCATTGCTTTAGCGCGCTCCGGCGACACCACGCCGATACCGACCAAACGCTGTTTCCAGATGCGGTTATCGGTCAGCAGAGTTTCGTATTCATCGACATAACCCGGAAAGCGATTGGTAAAGTCTTCGATGAAATCGAGCAGCGAACCCTGGCGGTTTTCATTGAGTTGGCGAATCGCTTTTGCGTTACGCAATACCGAAGCCGCGTATTGCGGCATGGTGTCCGGCAGATCGCGATAGACACCGCCCGGACGATAATATGCCGCGTGCATGCGCGCACCAGACACCGCTTCGTAGCAATCCATCAGGTCTTCGCGCTCGCGGAATGCGTATAGAAATACCGCCATTGCACCGACGTCGAGCGCATGCGAGCCAAGCGACATCAGATGATTCAAAATCCGGGTGATTTCGTCGAACATGACGCGAATGTACTGCGCACGCAGCGGCACTTCGATGCCAAGCAGCTTCTCGATCGCCATCACATAGGCATGCTCGTTGGACATCATCGACACGTAGTCGAGACGATCCATGTAAGGCACCGACTGCAGATAAGTTTTTTGTTCAGCCAGCTTTTCCGTAGCGCGATGCAACAGGCCGATGTGCGGATCGGCACGCTGGATCACTTCGCCATCCAGTTCCAGCACCAGACGCAACACGCCGTGCGCGGCTGGATGTTGCGGGCCGAAGTTGAGTGTGTAATTTTTAATCTCGGCCATTATTTGACCCCGTAATGTTCTTCGCGGATGATCCGCGGCGTGACCTCACGCGGCTCGATCGTCACCGGCTGGTAAATGACGCGCTTTTGTTCCGGGTCGTAACGCATCTCGACATAACCGGAAACCGGGAAGTCCTTGCGGAAAGGATGGCCGATGAAACCATAGTCGGTCAGGATGCGGCGCAAATCGTTATGACCGTCGAACAGAATGCCCATCACGTCGAAGGCTTCTCGCTCGTACCAGTTGGCAGAGTTCCAAATATCCGTAACCGACGCCACCACCGGCACATCGTCGTCCGCCGCGAATACGCGCACGCGCACGCGCCAATTATGTGCGATCGACAAAAGATGCGACACCACGGCAAAGCGCGAACCTTCCCAAGCGCCATCGCCATACGCGGAATAATCTACACCGCACAGGTCAATCAATTCCTCAAAGCGCAAATCAGCATGATCGCGCAGCACACGCATGACTGACAGATAATCGGCAGCCTTGACCACGATCGTCACTTCGCCGAGCGCGACGGTCAGACTTTCCAATTGATCGCCAACGACATTGCGCAGGTTCGCTTCCAGAGTTTCAAGTTTGGTTGTCATGTTCGCTCAGGCACCCAGTTAGCGCGCGATGGTGTTGGTGCGCTTGATCTTATTCTGCAACTGCATGATGCCGTACAGCAGCGCTTCGGCCGTCGGTGGGCAGCCCGGCACATACACATCGACCGGCACGATGCGGTCACAGCCGCGCACCACCGAATAGGAGTAGTGGTAATAGCCACCACCGTTAGCGCAGGAACCCATCGAGATCACCCAACGCGGCTCAGCCATCTGGTCATACACCTTGCGCAGAGCCGGTGCCATCTTGTTGCACAGCGTGCCGGCGACGATCATCACATCGGATTGACGCGGCGACGGGCGGAAGATCACACCAAAACGATCCATGTCGTAACGCGATGCGCCGGCATGCATCATTTCGACTGCACAGCAGGCCAAACCAAAGGTCATCGGCCACAACGAGCCGGTACGCGTCCAGTTGATTAGCTTATCGGCCGTGGTGGTAACAAAGCCTTCGTTCAATACGCCTTCAATAGCCATGGCTTACTCCCAGTTCAGGGCACCCTTCTTCCAGATATACCAAAATCCGACGACGAATTCGGCGATGAACACCATCATCGTCACAAAGCCTGCCCAACCGAGATCGCGCATGGCGACGCCCCACGGAAAGAAGAACGCCGTCTCGAGGTCGAACAGGATGAAAAGAATCGCAACGAGGTAGTAGCGCACGTCGAACTTCATGCGCGCATCTTCGAATGCTTCAAAACCACATTCGTAGGGGGAAAGTTTTTCGGCGTCGGGCTTGAAGGGGCCCAGAACACGACCGAGCACTTGGGGAACGACACCGACACCGATGCCGACCAAAATGAAGAGGAGTACAGGCAGGTAATTTTCGAGGTTCACGTTAGATGCGATCCTGGCTGGTCATGGAAAAAACGGGATGCTCTTCATTCAATCAAGCAATCAAGCAGCAGTTTCCCGATAAAAAGCCAGCTTAGGCACCATCCCTTGCTGGCTTTGTCCCTGTTACATCTGGTGCCGACGGCGAGACTCGAACTCGCACAGCTTGCGCCACTACCCCCTCAAGATAGCGTGTCTACCAATTTCACCACGTCGGCCAAAGTCCGCCATTTTACCCTGCTTTCATGCCTTTGTTCAATGCACAAACAGGCATTCCTCATAGGTAAAAAGGCAAGTCGA
>JAFECY010000317.1 GCA_018241865.1 Pseudomonadota bacterium
CTTGGGGCATTGCTTTTGCCGGCACGCTGGCTTTGCTGGCGGTGATGATTCCGCTGACCGCCAATGCCGCCGCCCTAACCGGCGTGCTGGTGTCGGGCGTGATCGCGGTGGCGTTGATCCGTCTGCCTTACCGGCTCGGCTTGTTGATCGCCGTCATGCTCGGCATGGTGGCGGCGATGAGCGTCGATATCATGCTGGAACGCCGCAAGCGCGCCGCAGAAGGCGAGAACGCATGAGCGCCACCGACATCTGGCTGGTCATCTTGCTGATGACGCTGGCGACGATTATTACCCGCTGCTCTTTTTTCCTGCTCGGCGACCGCATCAAACTGCCGTCTAGGGTGCAGCATGCCTTGCGCTATGCCCCGGCCGCCGCGCTGGCGGCGATCATTGCGCCTGACTTATTCGTGGTGGTCGGTGCGGACGCCGCGCATGTCTCCTTGTTCAACCCCAAGCTGCTGGCCGCCATCGCCGCCGGCCTGTTCTTCATCGGCACCCGCCGCATGCTGGGTACCATCATGGTCGGCATGGTGGTATTCACGCTGTTGCGGCTTTTTTGGGACAAGATTTGACTCTTGCAAAACGGTGTCTGGGTAGAACCGGGTGCGGTAAAATAGCGGTCTTTTCTTTTCCTCATGTTTTTCTGTCATGCAATTCAACCGCCTGAGTGATTTGATCGTCCGTAACCAGTTGCAAGGCAAGCGCGTTTTCATCCGCGCCGATCTCAATGTGCCGCAAGACGATGCTGGCAATATCACCGAAGACACCCGCATCCGCGCCTCGGTGCCGGCGATTCAGGCGGCTCTGCAAGCCGGTGCGGCTGTGATGGTGACGTCGCACCTCGGTCGTCCGACCGAAGGCGAGTTCAAGCCGGCAGATTCGCTGGCGCCGATTGCCCAGCGCCTGTCCGAACTGTTGGGCGTGACCGTGCCGCTCAAGCAAAACTGGATCGACGGCGTGGACGTGCAGCCGGGTCAAGTGGTCTTGCTGGAAAACTGCCGCGTCAACAAGGGCGAGAAAAAGAATAGCGACGAGCTGGCGCAAAAGATGGCGCAACTGTGCGACGTGTATGTCAACGATGCCTTCGGCACCGCCCATCGCGCCGAAGCGACTACCCACGGCATCGCCAAGTTCGCGCCGATCGCCTGTGCCGGCCCGCTCTTGGCAGCTGAACTCGATGCGTTGGGCAAAGCGCTCGGCCAGCCGGCGCGACCACTGGTGGCCATCGTTGCAGGCTCGAAGGTCTCAACCAAACTATCCATCCTCGAATCGTTGGCCGACAAGGTCGATAAGCTGATCGTCGGCGGCGGCATCGCCAATACTTTCATGTTGGCTGCTGGTTTGAAAATCGGCAAATCGCTGGCGGAGGCCGATCTGGTTGGTGATGCCAAAAAAATTATCGATAAGATGGCCGCACGCGGCGCGTCGGTGCCGATTCCGGTCGATGTGGTGTGTGCCAAAGAATTTTCCCCGACCGCTGTCGCCGCCACCAAGAATGTGAACGAAGTCGCCGACGACGACATGATTCTCGACATCGGCCCGCAAACCGCCGCGCAATTGGCGCAGCAACTCAGTCAGGCCGGCACCATCGTCTGGAACGGCCCGGTCGGCGTGTTCGAGTTCGATCAATTCGCCGGCGGCACCAAGACTCTGGCGCAGGCGATTGCCACCTCGAAGGCATTTTCGATTGCCGGTGGTGGTGACACGCTGGCCGCTATCGCCAAGTACGACATCGCCGACAAGATCGGTTACATCTCGACCGGCGGCGGCGCTTTCCTGGAATTCCTCGAAGGCAAAACCCTGCCGGCGGTTGCCGTGCTGCTGGAACGGGCCAAGGACTGATCGCCTGTCTGCATAACTCTTACTCGTTACGACATCTTCCTATGCGCCGTTCCACCAAAATCGTTGCCACTATCGGCCCTGCCTCGAATGACCTCGACATCCTGACGCGCATGATTGCCGCTGGCGTCGATGTGGTGCGGCTGAATTTCTCGCATGGCAAGGCGCAAGACCATATAGACCGGGCGCGCATGGTGCGCGAAGCGGCGCAAGCCTGCGGCCGCGAAATCGCCATCATGGCCGATCTGCAGGGGCCGAAAATCCGCGTCGGCAAATTCGAGAACGGCAAGATCGAGCTAGTGAAGGGTGCGCCCTTCATCCTCGACGCCAATTGCGAACTGGGGAATCAAGAACAAGTCGGCCTCGATTACAAAGAATTGCCGCGTGACTTGAAGCCGGCCGACGTGCTGTTGCTGAACGATGGCTTGATCGTGCTGGTGGTGGATAAAGTGGTCGGCAGCGCCATCCACACCACAGTCAAGATTGGCGGCGAACTATCCAACAACAAGGGCATCAACCGTCAAGGCGGCGGCCTGTCCGCGCCGGCGCTGACCGCCAAGGACATGGAAGACATCAAGACCGCGATGAGCATTCGAGCGGATTATGTCGCGGTATCTTTTCCGAAAAATGCCGCCGACATGATGATGGCGCGCCAGTTGGCCAACATCGCCGGCGAGCCGCACAAACACAAGCCGATGATGATCGCCAAGATCGAGCGCGCCGAAGCGATTCCCGCCTTGCAGGAAATCCTCGACGCCTCCGACGGCATCATGGTGGCGCGCGGCGACCTTGCTGTCGAAGTCGGCAACGCCGCCGTGCCGGCGCTGCAAAAGCGCATGATTAAGATGGCGCGCGCATCCAACAAGCTGGCGATCACCGCCACGCAAATGATGGAATCGATGATCGTCAACGCCATCCCGACCCGCGCCGAAGTTTCCGACGTGGCGAACGCGGTGCTGGACGGCACCGATGCCGTGATGACGTCTGCCGAAACCGCCTCCGGCCGCTACCCGCTTGAAACCGTGGAAGCGATGGCGGCGATTTGCCTGGAAGCGGAAAAATCGGAACGCTACACGCTCGATGCCGATTTCCTCAACGTGACCTTTACCCGCATCGACCAGTCGATTGCCTACGGCGCGTTGTTCACCGCTTACCATTTGCGCGCGAAAGCCATCGTCGCGCTGACCGAATCCGGCTCGACTGCTTTGTGGATGAGCCGCTACAACATCGACATCCCGATCTTCGCCATGACCCATGTGCTGGGCACCCAGCGCAAGGCTGCGCTCTACCGCAACGTTCGCACTTTCGAGATGGCGCATTCGCTCGACAGCGACGCCGTGATGAAAGCCGCGCAGGATTCGCTGCTGGCCAAGGGACTGGTGCAGAAAGGCGACATGATCGTCGTCACTTGGGGTGAGCCGATGGGGCAGGTCGGCGGCACCAATGCGTTAAAAATTATGCGGGTCGGGGAACATTGATTGATTTGCCGAAGACCGGCATTTGCGTCGTCCGCGCACCAATTTGATTGCTATTTGATTTTTCTGGAGAACAGCCATGCCACTCGTATCGATGCGCCAATTGCTCGACCATGCCGCTGAAAACGGTTACGGTCTGCCGGCATTCAACGTCAACAATCTGGAACAGGTTTCCGCCATCATGGCCGCCGCCGATGCCGTTGGTGCGCCGGTCATCATGCAAGCCTCGGCCGGTGCGCGCAAGTATGCCGGCGAAGCCTTCCTGCGCCATTTGATCGAAGCGGCGGTGGAAGCCTATCCGCACATCCCGGTCGTCATGCATCAAGACCACGGCCAGTCGCCGGCGGTGTGCATGGCCGCGATCAAGTCCGGCTTCACCTCGGTGATGATGGACGGTTCGCTGAATGAAGACGGCAAGTCGGTTGCCAGCTACGAATACAACGTCGATGTCTCGCGCGAAGTGGTGAAGTTTTCCCACTCGATCGGCGTCACCGTCGAAGCCGAACTGGGCGTGCTCGGCTCGTTGGAAACCATGATGGGCGATAAAGAAGACGGTCACGGTGCCGACGGCAAGATGACCCGCGAACAGTTGTTGACCGACGTCGGCCAAGCTGCCGACTTCGTCAAGCAAACCCAGTGCGACGCCTTGGCGATCGCCATCGGCACTTCGCACGGTGCTTACAAATTCTCGCGCAAACCGACCGGCGACATCCTCGCGATCGACCGCATCAAGGAAATTCATGCGCGCATTCCGAATACCCACCTGGTGATGCATGGTTCGTCCTCGGTACCGCAGGAATTGCTGGCCGAGATCCGCGAATTCGGCGGCGACATGAAAGAAACCTACGGCGTGCCGGTCGAGGAAATCCAGGAAGGCATCAAGCACGGCGTGCGCAAGATCAACATCGACACCGACATCCGTTTGGCGATGACCGGCGCGATCCGCCGCTATTTTGCCGAGAATCCATCCAAGTTCGACCCGCGCGATTATCTGAAGCCGGCGCGCGAAGCTGCCATGCTGGTTTGCAAGGCGCGTTATCTATCCTTCGGCTGCGAAGGTCAAGCCGGCAAGGTCAAGGCGCTGCCGCTGGAAAAAATGGCGGAGAAATACAAGAAGGGCGAATTGAAGCAGGTTGTGCAGTAAACCAGTTTAACCACGGCGGGCACGGCGAACACGGCGCAAAACAAATCGCCAATCCCGGTCGAGGTGCAAGTCATTGGGTTTCGCCGTGCCCGCCGTGTGCGCCGTGGTTAAATCGTTTTTAGAATACATATGAACAGTCTCTACCAATCTACCATCACCTCCCTGCCAGTGCTCGGCCGCGGCAAGGTGCGCGACAACTACGCGGTCGGCGACGACAAAATCCTGATCGTCACCACCGACCGCCTTTCGGCTTTCGATGTCGTGATGGGCGAACCGATCCCCGCTAAGGGAAAAGTATTGAACCAGATGTCCGATTTCTGGTTCGAGAAACTCGGCGCAATCGTGCCGAATCACCTGACCGGCATTGCACCCGAGTCGGTGGTGCAGCCGAACGAAGTCGAGCAGGTGCGCGGCCGCGCCGTGGTCGCCAAACGTCTGCAGCCGATCTTGGTCGAAGCCGTGGTGCGTGGCTACATCATCGGTTCCGGCTGGAAGGATTATCAAGCGACCGGCGCGATTTGCGGCGTCGCGTTGCCGCAAGGCTTGCGCCAAGCCGACAAGCTGACCGAACCGATTTTCACGCCGGCGGCCAAGGCTGATATCGGCGAGCATGACGAGAACATCAGTTTCGCCGAGATGGAACAGCGCATCGGCAAGGAACTCGCCGCCAAGATGCGCGATGTCAGCATCAAGCTGTACCAGACCGCCGCCGATTACGCGGCGACGCGCGGCATCATCATCGCCGATACCAAGTTCGAGTTCGGCCTCGATGACAACGGCACGCTGCACCTGATGGATGAAGTGCTGACCGCTGATTCCTCGCGCTTCTGGCCGGCCGATTCCTATGCGCCCGGCATGTCGCCGCCATCCTTCGACAAGCAGTTCGTGCGCGATTATCTGGAAACGCTGACGCACTGGAACAAGACTGCTCCCGCTCCGGCATTGCCGGCGGATGTGATTGAAAAGACCGGAGCCAAGTACCGCGAGGCACTGGAGCGCCTGACCGGGACCACACTGAAAGACTAAGGGGGAAGCATGGCACAAGCAGATGCAGGCAAGCCGCTGGTCGGCGTGGTCATGGGTTCCTCTTCCGACTGGGACGTGATGCAGCATGCGGTCGCTATCCTGAAGGAATTCGGTATTTCTCATGAGGCGAAAGTCGTTTCCGCCCATCGCATGCCGGACGACATGTTCGCCTATGCCGATTCCGCGCGCGAACGCGGTCTGCGCGCCATCATCGCCGGCGCTGGCGGCGCGGCGCATTTGCCGGGCATGATCGCGGCAAAAACCATCGTGCCGGTGCTCGGTGTGCCGGTGCCGTCCAAATACCTGCGCGGCGAGGATTCTCTGCTGTCCATCGTACAAATGCCCAAGGGCATACCGGTTTCGACTTTCGCCATCGGCGAAGCCGGCGCTGCGAATGCGGCGCTGACCGCGATCGCCATCATGGCGACTACCGACGACAAGCTGGCGGCGCGCCTGCAGGACTTCCGCGCCAAGCAAACGCAAGCGGCCCAGGCGATGACCTTGCCGGCATGAGCGACAAGCCAGCCTCCTTCATTCCTGCCGCCACACCCGCCACCTGGTTGGGCGTGATGGGCGGCGGCCAGCTCGGCCGCATGTTTGCTCACGCCGCGCAAGCGATGGGATTCAAGGTCGCGGTGCTGGAGCCGGCGCGCGATTGTCCGGCCGGCCACGCCGCCGATCATTTGCTGTGCGCCGGCTACACCGATGCAGCGGCGCTCGACGAACTGGCCGAACAATGCGTCGCCATCACCACCGAATTTGAAAACGTCCCGGCGCAAAGCCTAGCGCGGCTGGCGCAAAAACGTTTTGTCGCGCCTTCCGCCGCCTGCGTCTCGATCGCGCAAGACCGCATTGAGGAAAAGCGCTTCTTCACCGAAGCCGCTGCTGCTTCCGGCGTGCTGCCGGCGCCGAACCAGACCATCGCTTCGCATGCCGACATCGACGCCATTCCCGATGCCTTGCTGCCGGGGATATTGAAGACGGTGCGTCTCGGCTATGACGGCAAGGGGCAGGTACGCGTGAAGACGCGCGAAGACGTGCGCGCCGCTTTCGACGGCATGCAAGGCGTCACCTGCATTCTGGAAAAGATGCTGCCGTTGGCTTACGAAGTCTCGGTGCTGGCCGCGCGCGGCGACGACGGCAAGGCGGTGGTCTATCCCATCGCCGAGAACGTGCACCGCGACGGCATCCTGTTCACCACCACCGTGCCGGGGCCGAATGTCTCGGCCGAGTGCGCGCACAAGGCGCAGGCAGCGGCGCTGGCGCTCATTGCCAAGCTCGGTTACGTCGGCGTGCTGTGCATCGAATTTTTCGTGCTGCAGGATGGCTCGCTGGTGGTCAACGAAATGGCGCCGCGCCCGCACAACAGCGGCCATTACACCATCGACGCCTGCATCACCAGCCAGTTCGCGCAGCAAGTGCGCGCGATGGCGCGTTTGCCGCTGGGTGACGTGCGCCAGCATTCGCCGGCAGTGATGCTGAACATTCTCGGCGACCTCTGGTTTGAGAATGGCAGTGAACAAGCCCGTGAGCCGGCATGGGACAAGGTGTTGGCGTTACCCGGCGCAAACCTGCACCTGTACGGCAAGGACGACGCCCGCCGCGGCCGCAAAATGGGTCACGTGACTTTCGTCGCGACGACCATACAGCAGGCGCAAGACAGCTTCCGCGCCGCCTGCGCCATCCTCGGCATCGCCGCCTGATTTTTCCGCGCCATGTCCGACGCCGCATCTGATCCACTCGACTGGCACGCCATCCGCGCCGCCGCCCGCCTGCTGGAACAGGGCGCGCTGGCCGCCTTTCCCACTGAAACCGTGTACGGCCTCGGTGCCGATGCCGAAAACCCGCAAGCCGTGGCGAAAATCTACGCCGCCAAGGGTCGGCCATCGAGCCACCCGGTGATCGTCCACCTCGCGCCGCAAGCCGACATCGCCTACTGGGCAACCGACATCCCCGCCGAAACGCGCAAGCTGATCGCCGCCTTCTGGCCGGGACCGCTGACCCTCATTTTAAAACGCGCCGCGCATATCCCCGATGCCGTATCGGGCGGGCAGGACAGCATCGGCCTGCGCTGTCCCTCGCACCCGGTGGCGCAAGCCTTGCTGGCGGAATTCAAACAAGGCAAGGGCGGTGTCGCCGCACCCTCGGCCAACAAGTTCGGCCACGTCAGTCCCACCACGGCGCAGCATGTGCGCGAGGAATTCGATGGCGATGAATCGATTGCTTGCGTGCTCGACGGCGGCCAGAGCGCAGTCGGCATCGAATCCACCATCATCGACCTGTCGCGCATGGCGTCGCACGGCCCGGTATTGCTGCGCCCCGGCCACGTCTCCCCGCAACAGATCGCCGCCGTGATCGGCAGTCTGCCGCGCGCGCCCGACGCCGCTGCCCCGCGCGCCTCCGGCACGCTCGACGCGCACTATGCGCCGGGGACTCCGGTGGCGCTGGTGGCGCAAGACCAGTTGCAATCGGTGCTGGAAAAACTGGCGCAAGCCGGCAAGCAAGTCGCACTGATGCGGCGCATGTCGGCACCGCTCGCCGTGGCGGTCGCGCAAGTGCAGCTCGCCGCCACGCCCGACGGCTATGCGCACGACTTGTATGCGGCGCTGCGCGACATGGATCATGTTCATGCCGACTTGATCGTGGTGGAAGCGCCGCCGGTCGATGGCGACTGGCAGGGGGTCAATGACCGCTTGAAGCGGGCAGCGTTTGATTCGGCGGGGATTATTGAGCGGTTGCTGTTGAAGAATGCGGGATATGCTGCTGACTAAAATGGCTTATTGCTTCGTTCGATGGTGTTGGTTGCTTATGTTTGAGGGGACGGCTCAGAGTTTGACCCTATATAACTGCTGGAAGATGAAAAACTTGGTAGATGCGTTGCCGAGTAAAAACTGAGAGATACCTGCGAAATGGGTAGGCTGGATTTTATGGGTAAAAGTATTGCATCATTTTTCTTAGTTTTATTTTTGAATGGCCATGCTCATGGTGTTGAGCAGGGAGCGCCGTATCAATACATTGGCAAAATTCCGGTGCAGTGCCCTATCACGATAAAAACAGTTACTGCCACAATCTATACCGGACGATTTCACATTACTCCGAAAAAGGCAGTTCAATTAGCGGCCGAAACAGTAGGGAGTGGCATCAAGTGCAACGCTGTTTTTCTGCAGGATGTTTATGCTGATCGCAACAGCTACTACATCATCAAGAGCATCGATGGCCCGATGAAAGCTGACGTCAATGCGGTTATTGTGAATGGAACTACGGGCGGCGTAGTCATCCGGCGTTTGAAATAAAACCGCTTTAGTCTAGCGGGTGCAAATATTTCGGACATTTCACCTGCAATACCTTCCGATCGCTTAACCGCAGCGCCGTCAGTTTTCCACCCCAGATACATCCCGTATCCAGCCCGATCAATTTCGGTTCCAGTATCAATCCCCTTGCCGACCAGTGACCGAACACGATCGTCGTGTCGGCAGTCTGCCGCTCCGGCGCATCGAACCACGGCTGGTACCCCGGCAAATTGGCGCCGTGCGCTTCCTTGCTGGTCAATTCCATCGTGCCGTCCGGTGTGCAAAAGCGCAGGCGGGTCAGGGCATTGACGATGCAGCGGATGCGGTCGGCACCGGACAATCCATCGTCCCACTTTGCCGGAAAGTTGCCATACATCTGGCGCAGGAAATCGACCCAGTCCGGTCCGCGCAATACGGCTTCGACTTCGTGCGCCAGCGCCAGGGTTTGTTGCGTTGACCATTGCGGCAGCACGCCGGCGTGCACCATCAGGTAACCGTCTTCGACATGCGCCAGCGGCCGCTGGCGCAGCCAGTCGAGCCATTCGTCGCGGTCAGGCGACTGCAGGATGTCATCGAGCGTATCTGATTCATGAGCGCGGCGGATGCCGTTGGCCACTGCCAGCAGGTGCAGGTCGTGATTGCCGAGCAGAGCGATCGCCTTGTCGCCCAGGCTGCGGATGGTGCGTAGCGTTTCCAGCGATTGCGGACCGCGGTTGACCAGGTCGCCGACGAAGATCAGACGCGGGTCGGGCGTTTCGGCGTGGATGCGTTCCAGCAGCGCCATCAGGCTGGCGTGGCAGCCTTGCACATCGCCGATGGCGTAAGTAGTCATGGCTTGGGTGTTCAGTCGGCGGCGCAATACGGGCAGACCATCGGTGCATCCGGCGGCAATTGCTCGTGCGGCTTGACCACGGCATCGCAAGTCTTGCAGCGCAGATCGCCGGACGGTTCGAGCCCGGGTGTCAGCGAAGTGCGCTGGTCGAACACGAAGCAGTCGCCGTGATAGTGCGCGCCGCCGACTTCCTCGAAATATTTCAGGATGCCGCCTTCAAGCTGATAGACGCTATCGTAGCCGATGTTCTGCATGTGGATCGCCGCTTTTTCACAGCGGATGCCGCCGGTGCAGAAGGTCACCACGGTCTTGCCGGCCAATTCATCCTTGTGCGCGGCGACCACGGCCGGAAAATCGCTGAATTTCTCGATGCGGTAATCGAGCGTGTCGTCGAAGGTGCCGACATCGACTTCAAAGGCATTGCGGGTATCCATCATCACCACCGGCTTGCCGGCGTCGTCGTGGCCTTCATCGAGCCAGCGTTTCAGCGTTTGCGCATCAACTGCCGGCGCGCGACCTTTTTCCGGTTGGATCAGCGGCATCTTCATGGTGATGATTTCGCGCTTCAACTTGACCAGCATGCGCTTGAATGGCTGGTCGTCGGACAGGCTTTCCTTGACTTCGATATCGGCAAAGCGCGCATCGCTGCGCAGCCAGGCCAGGAAACGGTCGATGGATGCGCGCACGCCGGCCAGGAACAGGTTGATTCCTTCCGGGGTGAGCAGGATGGTGCCCTTCAAGTTCAGTTCGTGGCAGACGGTCTGGAACTGCAAACGTTTTTCTGTCGTGTCATCGAAGCTGATGAATTTGTAGGCAGCGATGTTGACGATGGGCGTGGTGGTGGACATGGGGGAAACGCTAAGGCATTGATTGGATGCCATTATAAACTTTGGGGGAGGGGGAATGCATTTGCACCACGGCGACACGGCGGGCACGGCGGAAAGCCCTAGGATTCCCTCCCCTTCAAGGGGAGGGCAGGGTGGGGATGGGGTAATGTCTGTGTTGAACCCATCCCCATCCCACCCTTCCCCTTGAAGGGGAAGGAGCCAAAGTGACAGGTTTTTCGCCGTGCCCGCCGTGTCGCCGTGGTTCATTTTTAAGCACGCAAAACGCAGCCATGACAAGTATTTTTTGCGCCATTTTTGCCGGCTTTGGCAATCGCCAGCGGGGTAAAATACGCAGATGACTTCCCCGCAGTTCATCCACCTCCGCCTGCACACCGAATACTCGATCGCCGATGGTCTGGTGCGCATCGATGATGTCGTTTCGGCAGCAAAAGAAAACCAGCAGCCGGCGCTCGCCATTACCGACTTGGCCAACCTGTTCGGCATGGTCAAGTTCTACAAGGCGGCGCGCGGCAAGGGCATCAAGCCGATTGTTGGCTGCGATGTCTGGATCAGCAATGACGACGACCGCGACAAGCCTGCGCGCCTGCTGTTGCTGGCGAAGAATCGCGCCGGCTATTTGCAGTTATGCGAGTTGTTGTCGCAAGCCTGGCTATCCAACCTCTATCGCGGCCGCGCCGAACTGCGCGCCGAGTGGCTGGCGGCATTGCAGCCGGGCGGTCTGATCGCACTGTCCGGTGCCCATTTCGGCGACATCGGCATGGCGATCGACAATGGCAACACGGTCGCTGCCGAGCGTGCCGCCAAGCGCTGGAGTGAAATCTTCCCCGGCCATTTCTATGTCGAGGTGCAGCGCGCTGGCCAACTCAATATGGAACAGCAGGTGCGGCAATCGACCGTGCTGGCGGCCAAGCTGGGTTTGCCGGTGGTGGCGACGCATCCGGTGCAATTCCTGACGCCGGAAGAATTCACCGCGCACGAAGCGCGCACCTGTATCGCCGAAGGTGAAATTCTGGCCAACACGCGCCGGGTGAAACGCTTCAACGACCAGCAGTATTTCAAGACGCAGGAAGAAATGGCGACATTGTTCGCCGACATGCCGGCAGCGATGCAGAACACGCTGGAGATTGCCAAACGCTGCAACCTGACGCTGGAACTCGGCAAGCCGCAGCTGCCGAATTTCCCGACGCCGGGCATGACCATTGATGAATACCTGGTCAAGCAATCGCAGATCGGCCTGGTGGAACGTCTGGTGCAGCTGTATCCCGATGTGGACAAGCGCGAAGCGGTGCGCCCGAAATACGAAGCGCGGCTGAAGTTCGAAACCGACACCATCATCAAGATGGGCTTCCCCGGCTACTTCCTGATCGTGGCCGACTTTATCCAGTGGGGCAAGAACAATGGCGTGCCGGTCGGGCCGGGCCGCGGCTCCGGCGCAGGTTCCTTGGTTGCGTATGCATTGAAGATCACCGACCTCGACCCGCTCGAATACAACCTGCTGTTCGAGCGTTTCCTGAACCCCGAGCGCGTATCGATGCCCGACTTCGATATCGACTTTTGCCAGGAAAACCGCGACCGCGTGATCCAGTACGTGAAGGAACGCTACGGCCGCGAAGCGGTGTCGCAGATCGCCACCTTCGGCACCATGGCGGCCAAGGGCGCGGTACGCGACGTCGGCCGCGTGCTCGACATGAGCTATAACTTTTGCGACGGCATTTCCAAGCTGATCCCGTTCAAGCCGGGCAAGCTGGTGACGATTGCCGGCGCCATCGAGGAAGAACCGCTTTTGAAAGAGCGGATGGAGAATGAAGAAGAGGTCAAGCAATTGCTCGACCTCGCGCAGCAAGTCGAAGGCATCGCCCGCAACATCGGCATGCATGCCGGCGGCGTGCTGATCGCGCCAGGCAAGCTGACCGATTTCTGCCCGCTGTACACGCAAGGCGGTGACGCCGGCGTGGTGTCGCAATACGACAAGGATGACGTCGAAGCGGTTGGCTTGGTGAAGTTCGACTTTCTGGGCCTGACCACGCTGACCATCCTCGACCGCGCGGTGCGCTACATCAAACAGCTTGATCCGACGATGGCAGCCTTCTCGCTGGAGACATTGCCGCTCAATGACCGGCCATCCTACGAGTTGCTGACCAAGGCCAAAACGGTCGCCGTGTTCCAGCTTGAAAGCCGCGGCATGCAAGGCATGCTGAAGGATGCGCGGCCCGACCGTTTCGAGGACATCATCGCGCTGGTGGCGCTGTATCGTCCGGGCCCGATGGACTTGATTCCCGATTTCTGCCGCCGCAAGCATGGCGAACGGTTTGAATATCCTGACCCGCGCACCGAAGGCATCCTGTCCGAAACCTACGGCATCATGGTGTATCAAGAACAGGTGATGCAGATGGCGCAGGTGATCGGCGGTTACTCGCTCGGCGGCGCGGACTTGTTGCGGCGGGCGATGGGCAAGAAAAAGGCCGAGGAAATGGCGGAGCATCGCCAGATTTTCCGCACCGGCGCGGCGAAGAATGGCTTGTCGGAGCAGAAGGCCGACGAGATTTTCGACTTGATGGAAAAATTCGCCGGCTACGGCTTCAACAAGTCGCACGCCGCCGCCTACGCACTGCTGTCGTATCACACCGCTTATCTCAAGGCGCACCATCCGGCTGCGTTCATGGCCGCCAACATGTCGCTGGCGATGGACGATACCGACAAGATCAAGATACTGGTCGAGGATGCGGTCGATGTGTGCGGACTGACTTTGCTGCCGCCGGATATCAACCAATCCGATTACCGCTTCATCCCGGTATTCGACTCCTCCCCCTTCAAGGGGGAGGCAGGGAGGGGGATGGGGGGTGAGACCCATCCCCACCCCAACCCTCCCCTTGAAGGGGAGGGAGGGAAATCGAAGTCAGCGAAATTCATCCGTTACGGCCTCGGCGCGGTCAAAGGCTCCGGCCAGAACGCCATCGAAGCCATCGTCGCGGCGCGCCAGTCGGGGCCGTTCACCGACCTGTTCGATTTCGCCAAACGGGTGGACAAGCGTCAGATCAACCGGCGCACCATCGAGTCCTTGATCCGTGCCGGCGCTTTCGATTGTTTCGGCGTCGATCGCGCAGTGCTGCTGGCTTCGGTAGGGTTGGCGCTGGAAGGCGCGGAGCAGGCGGAAGCCTCTGCGAATCAGGTCAGCTTGTTCGGCGGCGACGACAGCGACATGGCGCGGCCGCCCGAGTATGTGAAGGAAACCCCGTGGAGCGAGAAGCAGCGCTTGGCGGAAGAAAAGGCGGCGCTCGGCTTTTACCTGTCCGGCCACTTGTTCCATGCCTATGCGTCCGAGGCGCGCAAATTCGCGCGCAGCAAATTATCCGAGCTGCAGCCTTCGCGCGAGCCGCGCATCATCGCCGGCGTGATTTCCGCAGTGCGCACGCAAATGACCCAGCGCGGCAAGATGGTGATCGTCACGCTGGATGATGCTAGCGCCACGGTCGATGTCACCATCTACAACGAGTTGTATGACCCCAACCGCCGCCTGTTCAAGGAAGACGAATTCTTAGCGGTGCAGGGCAAGGTGTCGGAAGACCGCTTCTCCGGCGGCTTGCGCATCACGGCCGACAAGGTGATGGATATCGCCACCGCGCGCGCCCTGTATGGCAAGGGTTTGCGGCTGGCGATGAATGGCAAGGCCGATGCCAAGAAGTTGCGCGAATTGATCGCGCCCTACCAGCAAGTTGATGCCGCTTGCCCGATCATCCTGCAATACACCAAGAATGGCGCGGTCGGCGACATCCGTCTGTCGGACGAATGGAAAGTGCGCGCCGACGATGCGCTGCACATGAAGCTGTGTGAATGGCTGCAGGCGGAGAATGTCCGCTTTGAGTACTGACATGTCCGCGCCCGCATCCGGGACGCAGCCCCTGTCGCTGAGCGTCATCATCATCACCCGCAACGAAGCGCTGAATCTCGGCGATTGCTTGGTCTCGCTGGCCGGTATCGCCAGCGAGATCGTGGTGGTCGATAGCGGCAGCAGCGACGACACGCTCGCCATCGCCCGCGCCGCCGGTGCGAAAGTGATAGCGACGGCCGACTGGCCCGGTTTCGGCCCGCAAAAAAATGTCGCGCTGGCTGCCGCGACGTGCGCATGGGTGTTGTCGCTGGATGCCGACGAACGCCTGACCGACGCCTTGCGCGCCGAGATCCGAGCCGCAGTGCAGTCGCCTTCTTTCGATGCTTACGATATGCCGCGCCTGTCCTATTTCTGCGGCAAACCGGTACGGCATTGCGGCTGGTATCCAGATCGGATTGTGCGGCTGGTTCGGCGCGGTACCGCAAGATTTTCCGACGCGCTGGTGCATGAAAGTCTGATTCCGCAAGGGACGGCAGGCAGGCTGACTTCACCGCTGTTGCACTACAGCTATCGCAGCATGGACGACGTGCGACGCAAGATCGACAGTTATTCGCAAGCCGGGGCGCAACAACTGCATGCGCGCGGCAAGCGCAGCAGCCAATTGCAGGCGTTGCTGCATGGCGGCTGGGCGTTTCTGCGTACTTATTTGTTTAAGCTGGGCGTGCTGGATGGGGCGACGGGGTATCGCATTGCTTGTATGAATATGCGGGCCAGTTATCTCAAGTATGCGAGGTTGTTGGAAATGCGGAAAACGGATTGAACCACGGCGACACGGCGGGCACGGCGAAAAGCTTTTGAAGTCCCCTCCCTTTCAAGGGGAGGGTTAGGGGCGTAGCAGGGAATTCTGGCGGCATGCCGCCAGCCTGCGTAGCGGTATCCGCTTGCAAGCGGATACGCGCCCTGCAAGGGGGGATGGGTTTCGTCGAGATATAACCCCATCCCCATCCCATCCTTCCCCTTGAAGGGGAAGGAGCGCGTTCAAGGGTTTCGCCGTGCTCGCCGTGTCGCCGTGGTTAATAGTTTTTCTGTAATCCAATTAAAAAAACTTCCGCTTTACCGTACTACGACAATGCGCCCAACGCGCCGCGCCGCTGTTAGTATCCGC
>JAFECY010000318.1 GCA_018241865.1 Pseudomonadota bacterium
CGCGCACCTGCCGCCAGTCCTCAATAAAACCGTTTCCGTTCCTGACCGATTCACAATGACCGACCAAGCCAACCTGTTTGAAACCGCCGCTTCTGGCGGCGATGGCGACGATGCCCTGACCCTCGCCAGCTTTGCCGAACGCGCCTACCTCGACTACGCCATCTCCGTCGTCAAGGGCCGCGCCCTGCCCGATGTCTGCGACGGCCAGAAGCCGGTGCAGCGCCGCATCCTGTACGCCATGCACGAGCTCGGCCTAGACAATGCCGCCAAGCCGCGCAAGTCGGCCGCCGTGGTTGGCGACGTGCTCGGCAAGCTGCATCCGCACGGCGATCAATCGGTGTATGACGCAATGGTGCGCATGGCGCAGGATTTCTCGCTGCGCTATCCGCTGATCGACGGCCACGGCAACTTCGGCTCGCGCGACGGCGACGGCGCGGCGGCGATGCGCTACACCGAAGCACGTTTGACGCCGATCTCGACCTTGCTGCTCGACGAGCTCGACATGGGCACGGTCGAATTCCAGCCCAACTATGACGGCTCGAGCAAAGAGCCGAAGCTATTGCCGGCGCGACTGCCGATGTTGCTGCTAAACGGTGCGTCCGGCATCGCGGTCGGCATGGCGACAGAAATCCCTTCGCACAATCTGCGCGAAGTCGCCGCCGCTGCCGTGGCGCTCATCAAGAATCCGAAACTGAGCAATCGCGAGTTGATGGAATACATTCCCGCACCGGATTTCCCCGGCGGCGGCCAGATCATCACCCCGGCTTCCGCCATCGCCGAAATCTACGACAGCGGCCGTGGCTCGCTCAAAGTGCGCGCGCGTTGGAAGATCGAAGATATGGCACGCGGCCAGTGGCAAGTGGTGGTCACTGAACTGCCGCCCGGCACATCGTCGCAAAAAGTGTTGGAAGAAATCGAGGAACTGACCAATCCCAAACTCAAGCTCGGCAAGAAATCGCTGCTGCCGGAACAACTGGCGCTGAAGCAATCCATCCTCTCGGTGCTCGACGCCGTGCGTGACGAATCGGGACGCGATGCACCCGTGCGTCTCGTGTTTGAACCGAAATCGAAAAATCAAGATCAGACCGAATTCACCAACACCCTGCTGGCGCATACCTCGCTGGAAAGCAGCGCGCCGATCAATCTAGTGATGATCGGCGGCGACGGTCGGCCGCGCCAAAAAAATCTTGGCGACATGCTGCGCGAGTGGATCGAATTCCGCTTCGCCACCCTCACCCGCCGCACGGAATTTCGTCTGCAGAAAGTCAATGACCGCATCCACATTCTCGAAGGCCGGGAAGCGGTGCTGCTCAATATCGACAAGGTCATCAAGATCATCCGCGAATCGGACGAGCCGAAGCCGGCGCTGATCGCCGCATTCAAGCTGTCCGATCGCCAAGCAGAAGACATCCTCGAAATCCGCCTGCGGCAGTTAGCGCGATTGGAAGCGATCAAGATTCAGCAGGAACTGCAAGCACTGCGCGCAGAAAAAACCACGCTGCAGGATTTGCTCGACAACCCGGCCTCGATGAAGAAGCTCATCATCAAAGAAATCGAAGGCGACGCCAAGCAATACGGCGACGCCCGCCGCACCTTGATCGAGGAAGCCGAACGTGCCGTGATCGAGCAGAAGATCATCGACGAACCGGTCACTGTCATCGTGTCGCAAAAAGGTTGGGTGCGCGCCCGCAGCGGCCACGGCCACGACGCCGCGCAATTCACCTTCAAGGCCGGCGACGGTTTATATGGCGCTTACGAATGCCGCACCACCGACAACCTGCTGGCCTTCGGCTCCAACGGCCGCATCTATTCCGTCAGCGTTGCCGCCCTACCCGGCGCGCGCGGCGACGGCGTGCCGATCACCACCCTAGTGGAACTGGCAAGCGGCACGCAACTGCTGCATTATTTCGCCGGCGCTGCCGACACCACCTTGCTGCTGGCATCGAGCGCCGGTTACGGCTTCACCGCCAAGGCCAGCGACATGTTGAGCCGCACGCGTGGCGGCAAGGCCTTCATGACGCTCGACGACGGCGACCTGCCGCTGGCCCCATGCACTGTCGCAAAAGATGCCAGCGCCATCGCCTGCCTGTCGGAAAAAGGACGGCTGCTGGTATTCGGCCTAGATGAAATCAAATCCCTCTCGGCCGGCGGCCGCGGTGTCATCCTGATGGAACTGGAGAACAACGAAAAATTGTTGGCGGCGCAAACCATCAGCAAACGCGGTGTCATCGTCAGCGGTGCGGGACGCGGCGGCAAGGCGCAGGACGTGTCGTTATCGGCATCGGCGCTGACGCCGCATATCGCCAAGCGCGCGCGCAAAGGCAAGGCCGTCGATGCGAAAATAAAACCGGCACAGCTTGCTGCAATCTGATGGCACAAGCGCCCCGGCAAAACCGCGACACACACGACAATAATAAAATCAGGGGAGACTGACATGGACAAGGAAGCAGGCGCGGCGACCGCCAAATGGTCGCCGGCCGAAACCGAAAGACGACTTGCTTTCTCACGGCAATTGCAGACGCTTGCCAACAGCATTCACGCCGCCGCCGATATGGACGGCATCAAGCTCGGCCTGTCGCGCGAGCTCTGCCACCTGTTCGGCTGCGACCGTCTGACGATCTACACCATCAGCGAACGCAAGACCGAGATCGAATCGAAAATGCGGCTCGACGCCGACACCATCAAGCATTTCCGCCTGCCGATCAGCGATACCAGCATCGTCGGCTACGTCGCCCTGACCCGACGCGCTGTCAACATCAGCGATGTCTATGACGACGCCGAACTGCACGCCATCGCGCCCAATCTGCAATTCCTGCAAAAGATCGACCAGAAGCTCCACTACCGCACCCGCGAAATGCTGGCCGTGCCGGTGCTGCATCCGCAGAACGGCGAACTGCTCGGCGCACTGCAACTGGTCAACAATCGTCTGGGCGGACCGTTCGCGCAGATGATCGAAGATGGCGCGAAGGAACTGAGCCAGACTCTCGCCATCGCCATCGAACGGCACAGCCAGACCCCAGCCGTGATCCGCACCAAGTTCGACCCGCTCGCCGTGCTCGGCCTACTGTCCAAACCAGAACTGGAACTGGCTCGCCGTTCCGCCCGCCGCAAAGAAATCGATCAGGAAGATGTGTTGATCGACGAATTTCAAGTCACGCTTGCAGCGCTCGGCGCTGCCTATGCCCATTACTTCGACGTAGCTTACGAACCCTTCCGTGCCGAACGCAAGCGCTCCACCCTGCTGCAGAATTTCCGGCGCGACTACATCGATCGCAACGCATGGCTGGTACTGGAAGACAGTCCCGGCGCTGTCGTGCTGCTGGCACTCGACCCGGAAAACCTGCGCAACGCCCGCACCGCCGAAGCGCTGTTCCCGAAAACCGATATCACTTACCGCGTCACCACTCGGCGTGAATTCGTTCAAACCGTGGATCAGTTATTCGCGCAAGAAGTCGCGCAAGAGATCGCACAGAACGCGCCACAACTCTCTGCAAAAGAAACG
>JAFECY010000319.1 GCA_018241865.1 Pseudomonadota bacterium
GAGGGTATCCATGACTTCCGGCTGACCGGCGGCCAGCATGTGCGCCGCTTCGCTTTCCAACAGAGCGATCCAATCGCTCTTTCCAAGCGCGCCGCTTTCGTGAGCGGCCGATGCTGCACCAGCCGAGTGCCCGCCGCCGTGCAGATAGACGCTTCCATTCGGTGCGCCGACAGCGGCGGATGCACCGCCCTGATAAGCCGCGCCTGCCAATGCGGCAGAAGAAACAGCAGGCGCGCTGACGGCGGTCAGACCGGCAGTGTCTTGATTGCCGATCAAATCTTGCGGCAAGTCCTTGATCTCTACCGTCTGCCCCGGTGCCATCACCGTAATCCAGTTGCAGAGATTTTCCAGTTGCCGCACGTTGCCCGGCAACTCCAGACCGGAGAGGAAGAGCATCGCGCTGTCGGACATGCGTTTGACTTCGACGCCGAGTTGTCTGGCGCTTTGCGCGAGAAAATAGCGCGTCAGCAGCGGAATATCATCGCGTCGCTCGCGCAGGCTGGGCAGGCGCAGGCGGATCACATTCAAACGGTGATACAAGTCTTCGCGGAACAGGCCTTCTTTGACACGGTTTTCCAGATTCTGGTGCGTCGCCGCGATCACGCGCACATTCGCTTTCAATGGCTGATGGCCGCCGACGCGATAAAAATGACCGTCGGACAGCACGCGCAACAACCGCGTCTGCAAGTCGAATGGCATGTCGCCGATTTCATCGAGGAACAGCGTGCCGTTCTCGGCCTGCTCGAAACGGCCGCGCCGCGTGGTTTGCGCGCCGGTGAACGCACCGCGTTCGTGGCCGAACAATTCCGACTCCAGCAAATCTTTCGGAATCGCCGCCGTGTTCAGCGCAATAAAAGGCTGCGAGGCGCGCGGACTATGCTTGTGCAAAGCGCGCGCGACCAGCTCCTTGCCGCTACCGGATTCGCCGGTTATCAACACCGTGACGTTCGATTGCGACAAGCGGCCGATAGCACGAAACACATCTTGCATCGCCGGTGCTTGGCCGAGGATTTCCGGCGTCTCGGCACTGACTTGTTCGATGCTGGTTTCGCGCAGGCTTTCCGCCAACGCGCGACGAATCAGTTCGACCGCTTTATCGATATCGAAAGGCTTGGCGAGATATTCAAACGCACCACCCTGAAAGGCCGCCACCGCTGAATCGAGATCGGAGAAGGCCGTGATGATGATGACCGGTAAACCGGGATGCTGCGCCTTGGCCGCCTGCAACAATTCCAGCCCGGATTCGCCCGGCATGCGGATGTCCGACACCAACACCTGCGGCGTCGAAGTTTGCAAGGCCTCCATCGCATCGCGTGCGTTGGAAAAACTCTTAGTGGCGAGATTCTCGCGAGCCAGCGCTTTTTCCAGCACCCAACGTATCGATTCGTCGTCGTCAACAATCCAGATCGGCTTCATATCTTCCCAGTCTCATTTGCCAGCAGCGAGTGCAACTGGCAACAATTTATGGCAACGGTATCAAAATCCTGAAATCGGTTTGGCCGGGTCGGCTTTCGCACTCGATCACGCCCAGATGCTGCTGCACGAAAGTTTGCGTCAACGTCAGCCCAAGGCCACTGCCGCCTTCCCGCCCCGAGACCAGCGGATAGAAAATCCGTTCCTGTATCTCCGGCGGGATGCCCGGTCCGTTGTCAATGATATGCAAGTCTAATGCCAGCCGGTAGCGCACTTTGGCCAAGGTCACTTGACGCGCGATCCGGGTTTGAAAAATGAGTTGTGCGTCGCCGGCCAAAATGCGCTCCGACAGCGCGAGAGCCGCATTATGGGCGATGTTCAGCACCGCTTGGATCAACTGCTCTTTATCGCCACGAAAATCCGGCACCGACAAATCGTAATCGCGCTTGATGCGCAAGCCACTGGGAAATTCAGCGACGATCAGACTACGCACCCGCTCCAGCACTTCGTGGATATTCACATCACCAACAATGTGCGGACTGCGGTGCGGCTCCAGCAAGCGATCGACCAAGGTTTGCAAACGGCCGGCTTCCTTGATGATGACTTGGGTGTATTCGCGCAACTCCTTCACGTGCCGCTCCGGCAATTCCAGCTCCAGCAATTGCGCCGCGCCGCGAATGCCACCGAGCGGGTTCTTGATCTCGTGCGCGAGATTGCGGATCAATTCTTTGTTGGCCTGGCTCTGATCGAGCAGGCGCTCTTCCCGATCCTGCTTCAACTGCTGCACGTTTTCGCGCAACTCGATCAGAATCGGCATGTCCGGCAAATCGATAGGCGTGACAATCACATGCACATGCAGTGCTTCGCGTCCGCTGCGTTCCAGCGTCAGGTCGAGGCGCTTGTCGGCAAACTGATGTGCGGCTGCCTGCCGGAATACACACTCCAGCTCGCTGCCGTTCAAAAACAACTCGTCAAATTTGTGCTGCGTCAGCGCTTTAGCCGAGCTTTCAAACAGATGCTCGGCGGCCGGATTGACATAGGCAATGCGGTCTTCGCCATCGAGAAGGATAACCGCCGAGGCTAACAGATCAAGTCCGGGCAATGAAGTCAAAAGCGTTTCCATGTGAGTTGTCAGGGACGAAGCAAGAACGACGCCGCGTCAAAGCGCATTCTGCCCCATGACGCCGAAAAAAGAACAAGGCCGCATTGCGCGGCCTTGTTCAAGCAAGCTCTGTACCTATTACTTCAGATTGCCGAGTTCGCGCCGCAAAGCTTCGACATTTTTCTCGCTCCGGTTCACGTCGTCCTTCAGCGAAGCGACGCGCTCTTGGTACTTAGCAGCGGGTTCACCGCGCCGCTCCGGTTCGCCGTTGTTGTATTCCTTA
>JAFECY010000031.1 GCA_018241865.1 Pseudomonadota bacterium
AACCCCGCAGTAATGCCGCACCCGCCTATGCCGGCGCGGGCAATGCTGCCGGTTTCAACACCCCGGAAATCGGTTCACGCGCCGAACCGTCAGCGCAGCCAGCCGCCTTCCAAGGTTTGTCGTCTGCGACAGGTGCCGGCGGCGACGGCCATGCGCCTTGGGGCATGCCGGCCGACTTCGACACCGCCGCTTTCCTGCGCCACGCCAAGACCCATTTCATCCGCATGCAAGCGGCATGGGACAAGGCCGATATCAACGACATCCGCGAATTCACCACGCCCGAGATGTACGCCGAAGTGAAGATGCAGCTCGCCGAACGCGGCGCGTCGTCGAATCACACCGACGTGGTGTCGATCAACGCCGACATGCTGGGCATCGAAACCGTCGGCAACGAGTACCTGGCCAGCGTGCGCTTCGACGGTGCCATCAAGGAATCCACCTATGCGCCGGCGGAACCCTTTGCCGAAGTATGGAATTTGACCAAGCCGGTCAACGGTCAAGGTGGCTGGTTGCTGGCGGGGATACAGCAGGTGCAGTGATGAATATCTGCTGCTGATAGCACTGCAGCGAAAATGGCAAGAGCCTCTTCGGAGGCTCTTTTTATTTTGATGCGGTAGTATGCAAAACAGACGGAAAGCCAACTCATCACTTGGAAGAAAACATGCACACTCTTTTCGATATCTTGATTAGCTGGGGACCAATGCTGCTTCTTATCGGCGTCTGGATTTATTTCATACGCAGAAGTGGCGGTATGAAGCAAGGACTGTACTTTGAACAGGTACGATCCTACATGTCTGAACATATTGTGGAAACCAAACGTCTCAATACCAACCTTGAGCGAATTGCAGCAGTGCTCGAAGCAAACAATCACAGGAAAGATTAAAAAATTTCTGAATTTCACTCTCAACAATGCCCCATTCCTTCTCCGACCACTTCGCCACCGTCTCCCGGCAGTACGCTAACAGTCGCCCTACTTATCCGCCCGCGCTGTTCGACTGGCTGGCCGCGCAATGCAGCGAACGCATGCTAGCTTGGGACTGCGGCGCCGGCAATGGCCAAGCGTCGATCGAACTAGCGCGGCATTTCGCCAAAGTCATCGCCACCGACGCCAGCGCCGCGCAGATCGCGCAAACCGCGCCGCATGCACGCATCGATTATCGCGTCGCGCCGGCTGAGCAAAGCGGGCTGGATGCGCGTAGTGCCGACCTAGTGATTGTGGCGCAAGCCTTGCACTGGTTCGACCTCGACCGCTTTCATGCCGAAGTGCGGCGCGTGCTGAAACCGGGCGGCATCATCGCCGTCTGGAGCTATGGCGTGCAGCACGTGGAAGGGGAGGCCATCGACGCTCTCGTCCAGCAATTCTATGCAGAGGAAGTCGGCCCCTGCTGGCCGCCGGAGCGGCGTCATGTCGAGAATGGCTATCGCGAATTGTCTTTTCCTTACAGTCGCATTACGCCGCCATCTTTCACCATGCAACTGACGTGGAACTTCGAGCAGTTGCTCGGATATTTCCGTAGCTGGTCAGCCACCGCCGCCTATGTGCAGGCGCATGGCCGCGATCCGGTCGCCGCGCTCGCACCGCGTCTGGCGGCATGCTGGGGCGATCCGACACAAACTCGTTTAGTCACTTGGCCGCTGACCTTGCTGGTCGGCCGCTGCGACAAATGATGCGACCGACTGCTCAGTGCGAACGCGCCAGCAAAGTGAAATGTTCGACCGTCGGCGGCGCGGCGAAGTAGGGGCCGACGATGCCGCGCCATTCTTGGAAGGCGGGCGAGCCGCGAAAATCGACGGTATGGTTTTCCAGCGTTTCCCAAAAAATCTCTAGGATGTAGCGTTCCGGCGATTCGATGCCGCGATTGACCTTATAGCCGTGGAAACCCTGGCACTTGGCGATGACTTGCTCGACCCCGCGCACGATAGCGGCGTCGAATGCATCCTGCTTGCCGGGATGGATGCGAATGTCGGCGATTTCAAGAATCATGGCAGGTCTCCTGATCTGTTATGAAAGGAAAGATTTTCGAGTATATCAACCCCAACGTTTGCCAACGCGTTCCCGCGTGGCGGGGCGCGGATCTTTATTGTCCGTTGCGTTGCCGGTTACGATAGTAAACGAGCGCCGCCTGCTGGCTGGCGCGCATCCATTCGCAAAATGCAGCGGCGGCCGGATTGCTTATGGCTTGCGGCCGCCACGCGAGATAAAAACCGTAGTCGAACAGGAAGGCGTGGTAACTGTGCGCCGGGATCAGTTCACCACCGGCGATGACAGGATCGATTTTTCGATACGGCACGCCGCCTCCCATCCAGATACCCATGCCATTGCGCGCGGCTTCACGAGCGGTCAATCCACTGTCGGCGTCGAACCAGCGCTGCGGTTGCAGGCCGGGGCAACCGACGGCGTCGCACCAGTTATCCCAGACATGGGCGAATAGCGGATGCCGTATCCAAGTGTAGTGCGCCAGTTCACGCGGATCATCGACCGAACCATCCGGCAAATATCCGGGCGCGCAAACCGGCATGCTGTAAGCGTGCGGCGAGAGGAACAGGGTTTCCCAACCTGGCCAGTCACCACGGCCGTACAACACCACCATGTCGGCCTCTTCCACTCGCACATCGCTGCCGAGCGCGCCGGGGAAAATATCGACTGAGATCTGCATACCGGGATGACGCGCTTCAAATATCTTCAAGCCCGGCATCAAATAAGTGGCGTACAAACCGGGCACCAGTAAACGCAAACGCTGCGGCAGGGCGGTGCGGGCGGCGTCGGTGGCCTCGGCCAGCGACTGGAAGATGGATTGCAAGCGCGCCGCGTACTGGCGACCCGGCTCGGTCAACACCAGTCCGCGCGGATCGCGCTGGAACAGGGCTTGCCCCAATTCTTCTTCCAGTGTCTGGATGCGCCGGCTCAAGGCCGAGGGCGTGACGGCAAGAAAATCGGCGGCGGCCTTGATGCTGCCGAGCCGCGCAACTATTTCAAATGCGCGCAGATTCTTGGTGGAAGGCAGTCGCGAATGCATAGCCGATGCGCGTGATTCAATTCGCGTGGGCGACCGTATTTTCCGCCGACATTTTCAGATGGCCGACATACAACAGCGCTTGATGGATTTTCATCGAAGGCACGTCGCCTTCGCGCATGTGCAGGATGTCGGCCGGACTGACCCAGCGCGGATCGGCCTCGGTAATCGGCAACCCAGCCTGGCGATATGCCTCCAATACCAATTGCGAACAAAAGAAGCGGTCGTTACTGGCTGTGCCAAGCTGGATGCTGGCGATGCCCATCAAACACGCGCTGCGTGCTGCATCCGGCATCAACGGCAACTCGCACAACTTGCGTTCCAGCGAAAACGGCGCTTGCAACATGATGCCGACATGGTCGTAACGACTACCGACTTTTTCTAATGCGAAAGCGCGCACACGCTCGGCTTGTTCTGGCGTCAAGCGCGGATGACGGAAAGCCGCGACTACCGCTTCTTCTTCCAAGGTGGCGGCCAGCGTGCGGCGGCGCACGCCGCTGCCGACTGCTTCGACGATTTCTCGGTTGCCGATATACAGCGAGGCGTGGCTGACCGGTGCCAACGTCACTAAGCGAATGCCGGCCGAAGTCACGCCATTGGTGGCAGACAACAGTATGTCGCCCGACTGCAAATCTGCCCACGTGATCTGGCGACCGCCATTACCGGGTGCCAGCGCAGGATTCTGGAAACGCAACGTCGGCGCGGCGTTGCCTTGCGTGTTTTCTTGCTGCACGCCGGTGGCGCATGCACTACATAAAACAGCCAGTAATACGATGATCCCTATTTTCATTTCGCCCCCTCTGCTTGGTATATCTAGTAATTTTATTTTTTCTTGGCCGCGCGCCGCTTTGGCGCCAGCATAGTTAGGCGGCAATCGTCCGCACCACACCGACATGCGTAGTCACGCTTGAGTGCTTTTGTGTGACGCGCATCGATAATCAAACCATAGTCGTAGCACAGCTCTTCGCCGCTGGCGATATCGCGCAAGGCATGAATGAACACACGACCGTCTTCTTCACGCGCTTCGCAATTCGGCGCACAACCGTGATTGATCCAGCGCGCATTGCTGCCGCCGCTGCCGCCGTCGATCACACGACCGTCTTCCAGCGAAAAGAAAAAAGTGTGATGGCCTTCCTGACGGTTGTGCCGTTCGGTTGCCTCATCGTTGTTGATGCGCTCGCCTTTGTATTCAGCGATGCGCTTGCCGGCAGCAATATCGTGTTTGGCGAAAACGCCCTTACCGTGGATGGCGGAAGTTTTGACGATATAACATGCGCCGGTAGCGGCAGTGCGGGAAGCGGACATGGCAATGTGCTTGAAATGACGATAAGAAGTGGATTGCGGCGTCATTGTAGGACGTGCCATCGACGGCGGCAATGCGTCGCGCTGCGTCATGTAAAAATAAACGGGCCGCACTAGGCGGCCCGTTTAGCGGATATTGCTATTTTACTGATTACTTCTTAGCGCGGCCGCTGGCTTTCTCGGTCGCTTTGGTGAATTGCTCAGTAGCGGTAGCCAGATTCGACTCGATTGCTTCCACGGCTTGCTTGGTGGACTTGGTCAGTTGCTCGTAGCCAGCGTTGGCATTGCCGATCATCGATTTGACGATGGCGATGACGTTTTCGGAACCGGCCGGAGCGTTCTTGGCCACGTCGTCAACCAGAGCGGAAACCTTACGGGTGGTTTCAGCGATTTGGGCTTCAGCGGTCTTGCTGATTTCCGATTGGATCGAGGTGGTGATGTTAGCAACGTGACGAGCGTAAGCAGCGGCTTTCTCAGCGGTCGGCTGCGCTTGTGCAGCGGCCAGCGAGAAGAATTCTTGCGGATCTTTAGCAGCCAGCAATTGCTTGGCAGCGGCGTTGGACTCTTCCAACGAAGTCTTGGCAACGGTCAGGTTCAGGTCGATCAGCTTCTCGACGCCTTCGAAGGCTTTGCTGGCCAGAGCGGAAACCAGTGCGAGCTGCGCTTCGACGTTGGCTTTGGTGGCGACATTGAATTGGTCTTGAATCGAATACATGTTTTTCTCCTAGAAAAAGATGATGATTAAATAAATGAAACCGGGGTAGTAAAGGCAGCGACCTGTGAAGCTTGGATCTTTTGTGCGCCGCAACAAAGCCTATTGTAGGCTGTGTTCACAGCTTGTCAAGCATTTTTTTGTGCGATGCAGCAGAAATTTTTACGGCTGCGCACCAAATTGCGTAAAAAGCAATAAATTATA
>JAFECY010000320.1 GCA_018241865.1 Pseudomonadota bacterium
AATCACATGCACATCTTGCGTCGTCGCTTTTTATCCATCGTGGGCGTACTGCTGATCGCCGGTTGCGCCTCCATCGCTCAAGCAGAGCCGCCGCGTGTATCGATCAAAACCAGTATGGGTGACATCGTGGTCGAACTGAACCAAGAAAAAGCGCCTAAGACGGTGGCCAATTTTCTGCAATACGTCAATGCGGGGTTTTATTCCGGCACCATTTTCCATCGCGTCATCAATGGCTTCATGATCCAAGGCGGCGGCTTTGACAAAAACATGAATCAGAAATCGGCCACGACACGCGTCGAAAACGAAGCGAAGAACGGTTTGAAAAACGATGCTTACACCATCGCCATGGCACGCACGTCCGACCCGCATTCAGCTTCTTCCCAGTTCTTCATCAACGTCAAGGACAATGACGCTCTGAATTACCCGGGCAGCGACGGTTGGGGCTATGCCGTATTCGGCAAAGTCATCAAGGGTATGGACGTCGTGGACAAAATCAAATCCGTGCCGACTGCCAACGCCGGCATGCACGGCAACGTGCCGGTTACGCCGATCGTCATCGAATCGATCACGCTCATCAAATAACCCTCTGCTTCAATTTCATCATCGACAAGGAATAACATGGCTGTCATCCTCACCACTAATCACGGCGCGATCACACTGGAACTCGACGCGACCAAGGCACCGAAGACCGTGGAGAATTTTCTCTCCTATGTCCGCGCCGGTCACTATGACGGCACCATTTTTCATCGCGTCATCGACGGTTTCATGATTCAAGGTGGCGGCTTCGAGCCCGGCATGAAACAAAAACCGACCAACGACCCGGTCGAAAACGAAGCGAAGAACGGTTTGAAGAACGAACCCTATTCGGTCGCCATGGCGCGCACCTCGGACCCGCACTCGGCTTCCGCACAATTTTTCATTAACGTGAAGAACAACAGCTTCCTTGACTATCCAGGCCAGGACGGTTGGGGCTACTGCGTATTCGGCAAGGTGTCCGGCGGCACCGACGTGATCGACAAGATCAAGGCCGTTAAAACCACCCGCGCCGGCATGCACGCCGACGTGCCGGTCGAGAACGTCGTCATCGAAAAAGCCGAAGTCGTCTGACGCGACGACGCGCTTCACCATCATGCAAGATGCGGACATGAAGCAGCCTGCGCAGACGGAAAAAGCGCAACCAGAACCGGTTGCGCTTTTTATTTCCGATCTGCATCTGCATGAATCCCTGCCCCATACCACTCAAGCTTTTTTCGACTTCCTCGCCACGCGGGCAATCAAGGCGCAACGTCTCTATCTACTGGGCGACCTGTTTGAATTCTGGGCCGGCGACGACGACATATCGACGCCTTATCCGCAACAAGTCATTGATGCGCTCAAGCGAGTCAGCGACGCCGGCGTAGCGTTGTATTGGATGGCGGGCAACCGCGATTTTTTGGTCAACCGCCGCTTCGCCAAAGCTACCGGAGCCAAACTGTTGTCCGATCCGCACAACGTCACTCTCGTCGGAAAAAAATTGGTGTTGGCTCACGGCGATGAACAATGCACCAGCGACACTGCCTATATGACATGGCGCGCACAAGTGCGGCAACCGGATTGGCAACGCACTTTCCTCGCCCTGCCACTCGGACAACGCAAATCCATCATCGAAGGCATGCGTGACCGCAGCCGCGCCGCCAACAGCCAAAAATCTTACGAGATCATGGACGTCAACGCCGATGCCATTGCCGCACTGTTCCGAAAAAGCGGCGCAAGCGTGATGATCCACGGCCACACTCACCGGCCTGCCCGCCATGAATACGAGGAAAGCGGCAAGCAGTTGCTGCGCTATGTTTTGCCGGATTGGAATTGCGATGTCGAACCGCCGCGCGGCGGCTGGATCGCGCTGGAAACGGACGGCAAGATCAAACGTTGCGGACTGGATGGCGGCGAGCTGGACTGAATCGTCGAATCGGTGACGACTTATTCGACCAAACGATTCAACTGCGCCGGATCAAAATTTTCCAGTTCCGGCATCAACTCACACGCAATGCCGGCCTTTTTCAAAGTTTCCAAAATCTTGATGATTTGGTGTTCCTGATTGGCGGCATTGTCGATTAGTCCGTGCAAAGCCTTGGACAGGGGATCGTCGCCATCTGGCGTTACACCGTAAGCGGCAAACATGCGGGCGGCGGCCTCGTCGCGAATGCTGTAGCTGTCTTTCGCAATGATGCGCGCCGGATTGCCGACTGCCGTTGCGCCGGCCGGCACTTCCTTGACCACCACCGCGTTCGACCCAACCTTGGCGCCTTCACCAACGATGAAGCCGCCCAGCACTTTCGCTCCCGCGCCGATGATGACGCCAGATTGCAAAGTCGGATGACGTTTTGCACCCTTACTCAAAGAGGTGCCGCCCAAGGTCACGCCTTGGTAGATGGTGCAATCGTCACCGATTTCGGCGGTTTCGCCGATCACTACGCCGAAGCCGTGATCGATAAACACCCGGCGACCGATGGTGGCACCCGGATGAATTTCGATACCGGTCAAACCACGCGCAATGTGCGAAATGAAACGCCCTAGCCACCTCAAACCATGCCGCCAGCACCAGCCAGCCCAGCGATGCATGATGATCGCGTGCAAGCCCGGATAACAGGTCAGCACCTCCCATGCCGTGCGGGCGGCAGGGTCACGGGCGATGATGCTGGCGATGTCTTCACGCAGGCGGGTGAACATGATGAACGATGTGATGAAAAAAACGTAATCTTAGCCGGTTCGCGCGTTATTTGCCGACGCAATCCGGCGCAATTCGGACTCAGGCGCTGGCAATTCGCTGCCGGCGTGCCTCGAACAGACAGACGCCGGACGCCACCGACACGTTGAGACTTTCAACCGCGCCGAACATGGGAATGCTGATTAGCGCATCGCAATTCTCGCGCGTCAGGCGGCGCATGCCCTCGCCTTCCGAACCCATCACGATGGCGGCGGAACCTTTGAAATCGGTTTGATACAGCGTCTTGTCGGCATCGTCGGCGGTGCCGAATAGCCAGATGTCGCGCTCTTTCAAGTCGCGCATGGTGCGTGCCAAATTGGTGACGGTAATGTAAGGGACGGTCTCGGCCGCGCCGCTGGCGACCTTGGCGGCGGTGGCATTCAAGCCGACTGCGCGATCCTTGGGCGCGATCACCGCATGCGCGCCAGCACCATCGGCCACGCGCAGACAAGCGCCGAGATTGTGCGGATCGGTGATGCCATCCAGCAGCAACAGCAAGGGCGGGCCTTCGATCGCATCCAGCAATTCGTCGAGATTGCGCGCCAGCGACAACTCGCCAGCCTTGGCCACCACACCTTGGTGTCGATGCGTGCCCACCATATTGTGCAAGCGCTGCTCGTCGGCATGGATGATGCGCACATTGGCCGCTTTGGCGGCCGCCAACAAGTCTTGCATGCGACGGTCGTGGCGCGCGGCGTCGATGTAGATTTCCTCGACCGACGATGCTTCGTGGCGCAAACGCGCCGTCACGGCATGGAAGCCGAAGATCATTTTGCTTTTCATCGCTTACCGCCTTTTGCGTGCGGGCTTCGCCGCCGTCTTGGTGGCGCGTTTGGCTGCTTTGCCATTGGTGGATTTGGCGCGCTTGCCCTTGGTGGCATTGGTTTCCTTAGCGGGCGGCTTGCCGCCATTCGACGTCGGTGTCGGTTTTGCCTTGGCCTTACCGGCCTGCGCCTTCTGATTCGCTTCCGCTTTTTTGGCTTCGTTCTTCAAAACTGTGCGAATGCCAGGTTCGCTCACCAAACGTAAATCGATCTTGCGCGCATCCAGATCGACTCGACTGACCTGTACCGTCACCCGGTCGGTCAACTGGTAACGGATGCCGGTGCGCTCGCCGCGCAACTCGTGGCGCGCGTCGTCAAATTGAAAATAGTCAGCGCCGAGGTCGGTGACATGCACCAGCCCTTCAATGTACAAGGCATCAAGCTGCACGAAGATGCCAAAGCTAGCCACACCTGAAATGGTGCCGCTGAACTCCTCGCCCAACTTGTCACGGATGAAGTAGCACTTCAACCAAGCTTCGACATCGCGTGACGCCTCATCGGCACGACGTTCGTTGGCGGAGCAATGGATACCAAGCGCTTCCCAAATCGCCAAGTCGCCCTCGTGTTTTTTCTTGCCAGCCGCCTTGTCCTGCGCCTGCATGCGGCGCGCCGCCGGCGACAGCATGGTATTCAAGCTGCCGGTGTCGATGCCCTTGGGCGAGTAACGCTTACCTTGCAAGATGGCTTTGATCGCACGGTGCGTCAGCAGATCGGGATAACGGCGGATCGGGCTGGTGAAATGTGCGTAGGCTTCATAGGACAGGCCGAAGTGGCCGATGTTGTCCGGGCTATAGACCGCCTGCTGCATCGAACGCAGCAACATAGTCTGCAACAACACCGCATCCGGCCGCGCTTTGATCTTCGGTAGCAACTCGGCGTAATCGGATGCCGCCGGCGTTTCACCGCCGCCCAGATGCAGACCTACCTGCTTGAGGAAGGTACGCACCTGGGTCAGTTTTTCCTTCGACGGGCCGGCATGCACGCGGTACACGCCCGGATGCTCGTGCCGTTGCAACAGATCGGCGGCGCAGACGTTGGCCGCCAACATGCATTCCTCGATCAAACGATGCGCGTCGTTGCGGGTGCGCGGCACAATTTTCTCGATCTTGCCGGCAGCATTGCAAACGATATAGGTTTCAGTGGTTTCAAAATCGATCGCGCCACGTGCCTGTCGCGCCTGCAGTAAGGCATGGAACACCTCGTTCAGGTTCAGCAGATGCGGCACCAGCGCGCCACGCTTGGCGGCCTCGACGCCTTTGGTATTGGCTAAGATCGCCGCCACCTCGGTGTACGTCAGACGCGCCGCCGAATGAATCACAGCAGGATAAAACTGGTACGCCTTAATTTCGCCTTTGGCGGTGATGACGGCATCGCACACCAGCGTCAAACGATCCACCGCCGGGTTCAGCGAACACAGGCCGTTCGATAGTTTTTCTGGCAGCATCGG
>JAFECY010000321.1 GCA_018241865.1 Pseudomonadota bacterium
CCGCCGTGGTTAAAAAAAGTTTCACACCTTAAAGAGGTGATTTAACTGCGCGTCAGCAGCGCCACGCCAACGATAATAATCACGATCGCCAGCATGCGTTGCGCCGACACCGCCTCGCCGAGGAAATACCAAGCGCCGATGGCGTTGACGATGTAGCCGAGCGACAGCAGCGGATAGGCGATGGTCACATCCACCCGCGACAGGCCGACGATCCACACCACCACCGAAATCACGTAGCACGACAGGCCGCCGATGATCGGCACTTGCGTCGCCAGCTTCAGGCCGATGTCGAACCAGTTGTCGGCGGTCAGGTGGATCGCGCCGACGGCCTTGGTGCCGGCTTTCAGCAGCAGTTGCGCCACCGCGTTGAGCAGGATGCCGGTGAACAGAAAGGAAAAGGTGCCGATGTTCATGTGCGGGTTTTCATTCTTTCGGATTGTTAGCGACGATGACCCGGCGCGGGTCTTCGCCGATGATGCGCATCGGTAGTCCGCGTTTTTTCAAATCTTCGTAATTCGGAATGCTCATGATCGCCACCGCCTTGATACCGGCGGCACGCTCGGCTTTCCATTTTTCGATGAAAGGTTCGATGGTGGCGATGCCGCGCCACGGCTCTTGTTCCAGGCCGAATTCCTGCTCATCCTTGAAGACCACCGGGATCATGGTGCGCTGGAGATAGAAAGGCAGCGCCTGCTCGTACTTGCCGACGGTGTACAGCGGTGTGTCCGGGCGCAGTTCGGCGCGCAGCGCCGGCAGGTGCAGGGTGCCAGCAGCATAGACGCCGAGCGGTTCGTGGCCGAACATCACCAGTTGCATGCTGATGAGGCCGGTCGTGGCCAGTACCAGAATAGCCCAGTCTTTCAGCCTCTTTCGCACCAGCAGCAGCGCGAGCAGGCTGCCGACTAGGCCGGTCGCGGCGGTCGCGGTAATCCAGACGGCGTAAGTCTGATACAGCGGCATCTCAAAAGGTACGTCGGTTAGGCCGGCCACCTTGTGACTGTAAGCCAAGCCGATGGCGCAGAGCAGGGCGATAAAGGCGGTGGACCAGAACAGCATCTTGCCGCGTATGTTTTGCAGGTAACAACCGATCAGCAGCGCCAGCGCCGGAAAGATCGGCATGATGTAGGACGGCAGCTTGGAACCGGAAATACTAAAAAAGAAAAAGATGAAGCCAGCCCAGATCAGCAACATGCGGCGCGGCTTGAAATTTTTCGCTGCTTGCTCGTGTCGCGCGCGCCATAGACTTTGCACCAGTACGCCTAGCCAAGGCATGATGCCAAGGATTAGGATGGGGATGAAGTACCAGATCGGTCCTGTGCGGCGGTGGATCTTGCTGGTGAAGCGCTCGAAATGTTCGTGGATGAAAAAGAAACGCGGAAATTCCGGGTTCTTCAGCGATACCAACACGAACCAAGGCGTGGCGATGGCGAAGAACAGCAATAATCCCCACCCCAGATGCAGCCGCTTCCAGATCGCCCAATCGCGGCTGACGAGCGTGTACAACACCAGCACCGCGCCCGGCAGCACGACGCCGATCAAACCTTTGGACAGCACCGCCAGCGCCATGCCGGCCCAACAAGCCAGCATCCAATTGCGTCGTTCGGTCGGCGTGGCTTGATCGCGTTGCGCGATCAGCAGCGCGCACAGCGATAAGGTCATCATCGCCGATAGTCCCATGTCGAGCGTGTTGAAGTGGCTGGACGCGAACCACATGTAACTCGACGCCAGCACCATCCCGGAGAAAATGCCCACCCGCGCATTGAACAATCGCCGCCCGGTATAGGCCACTAGCAGCAAGCTGAGAAAGCCGGTCAGCCCGGTCCACAGCCGCGCCTGCCATTCGCCCAAGCCGAAAGCCTTGAATGTCAGCGCATTCATCCAAGTTTGCAGCGGCGGCTTCTCGAAATACTTGATGCCGTTTAGGCGCGGCGTGATCCAGTCGCCGGTGGCGGCCATCTCGCGCGCCATTTCGGCATAGCGGCCTTCGTCGGAAGGAATCAGGGTGCGTGGCGCCAGCGTGTAAAACCAGTTGAGGCAGAAGACGATGAAAATGGCCCAGAGCAGGGCACGGGATCGGTGAAGGGGAGTCATATCAGGCAACGGATTCCGCTATGGGTTCGACGATCAGAGCGAGCGCAACCTTGCGGCCCTCCGCCATCAAAATGTTGTAGGTGCGGCAGGCAGCTTGGCTATCCATCGATTCGACCCCGATGCGGCGCGCGGTCAGGGCGGCGATCAATTTCGGGTGGATGAAGCGCTGGCGGCGGCCGGTGCCGAGGATGACCACATCGGGCGCGGCGGCGTCGATCTGGGCGAAATGTTCGGCAGTCAAGGCGTCAAACGTGCTGACCGGCCAAGGAGTGGGTTCGGTTTCCGGCAGCACTACCAAGCTGTGTGCGAACCGCACGGCATTGATTTCGACGCCGCTGTCGTCGTAGGCGGTGACGGTTTGGTATTGCCGGGTATCGTTGGAATGGAGCTTCATGGCAGCAAAATTCGGGCAATCCAGCCATTTTTTCATGCTGCTGGATTGAATTTCCGGCAATTCGCCGGGAAAGATGGGCATTGTAGCCTTATCGTTTGATAAAAGCAGGCGCTTTCGGCAAAATGGAGGTTTTCGCGCTGCAACATCACGCGCCTTACTCCGCATCGAATCACGAGGACTATACGCTGTGCGACCGATCCAGAAATCCAAGAAATTGGCCGATGTCTGCTACGACATCCGCGGCCCTGTGCTGGAAAAAGCTAGGAAGATGGAAGAAGAAGGCCAGAAGATCATCAAGCTCAACATCGGCAACCTAGCCGCCTTCGGCTTCGACGCGCCCGACGAGATCGTGCAAGACATGATCCGCAACATGGGCAACGCCTCCGGCTATACCGATTCCAAGGGCTTGTTCGCGCCGCGCAAAGCGATCATGCACTACACGCAAGAGAAGAAGATCACCGGCGTCACGATCGACGACGTCTATCTCGGCAACGGCGCGTCCGAACTGATCGTCATGAGCATGAACGCGCTCTTGAACAGCGGCGACGAAGTGCTGGTGCCGGCGCCGGACTATCCGCTGTGGACGGCGGCGGTCAGCCTGTCCGGCGGCAAACCGGTGCATTACGTCTGCGACGAGCAGGCCGACTGGACGCCGGACATCGCCGACATCAAGAAAAAAATCACCAGCAATACCAAGGCCATCGTCGTCATCAACCCCAACAACCCGACCGGCGCGCTGTACCCGGTCGAAGTGCTGCAGCAGATCGTCGAACTGGCGCGTCAGCACCACTTGATAGTCTTTGCCGACGAGATTTACGACAAGGTGCTGTACGACGGCAATGTTCATACCTCGATCGCCTCGCTGGCCGACGACGTGTTATTCATCACCTCCAACGGCCTGTCGAAAAATTATCGTGCTTGCGGCTACCGCGCCGGTTGGATGGTGGTGTCGGGCGACAAGAAACCGGCGGCCGATTACATCGAAGGCTTGAACATGCTGGCCTCGATGCGCCTGTGCGCCAACGCACCTGGCCAATACGCGATCCAGACCGCGCTCGGCGGCTACCAGAGCATCAACGATCTGGTTGCGCCCGGCGGCCGCTTGTACAAGCAACGCGATCTGGCGCACCAGTTATTGACACAGATTCCCGGCATTTCCTGCGTCAAGCCGAAAGCGGCGCTGTACATGTTTCCGAAACTCGATCCGAAAATGTACCCGATCGAGGATGACCAGCAGTTCGCCTACGAATTGCTGGCCGAGGAACGCGTGCTGATCGTGCAGGGCACTGGCTTCA
>JAFECY010000322.1 GCA_018241865.1 Pseudomonadota bacterium
ATAAAACTGGTTTTGCGTCGTCACCCGATATTTTTTATTGGTGCATGTCCCTCCTCCTTTGGTGGCATCCGTCGTGATCGAATCTCTGGACCATTTAATCGTCACGGTTTTAGGCGTATCGGTCTGATTGCGCACCGTGGACGAAGTCGGCGTCGCCTCCGTCACGGTTGAGGTTGCGCCATCGTTATAAGGACGCGGTTGATCGCCATCTTGATTGTTGACCTTATTGCCGTTCAAGTCATAGTTGGTAGCATCGTTCCAAAAACCGTCCGTGGACAAAATCGTGAAATTTTGCTGACAGGAATACTGCATGGGATCGCTAACGGCAACACCGTTCAACGTAGTCAATTTATTGCCATACATGCGACCGACATTCGACAGCGCCTTCAGCAAAGGCGTGGAGTTGTTGACAGATGTGCTGTACAACATGGTGTACCAATTCTGCTTTTGGGTCGCATCGAAGGTTGCCAGATTCAAGAATTTGCTGCCACCATTATTGTTCATGGTGGCAAAACCGACGCGATAATGATTGTCCAAGGACCTGAAGGCAAAACCCGTGCCGGACTTCATCATGTTGATACGGGTGCGGTAGTAACTGAACCAGTTGGCGAAATTCTGCCGTTCATCTGTCCCGCCCGGACCGGAAGTGGCGCTGACGACGACTTTGGCGAAAGGCGTGAACGCACTTGGCGCAATCGACATGCCGCCGGTTTGCGTGACAACCGGCAAAATCGCCGCTGCCGATGCCGGACCGGTAATGGTCACGGTGGAACCAGATGCCGTAGCGGAATAACCCGCCGCAGTGATTTTGGCAGCGATATTGGCGGCCACCGTGGAGGTGGAGGTGTTGGCGGTGGACGCACCGCTCATGATCGATACGCCATTGACAGTAATACTGGTGACGCTGGTGCTGCCACTGCCGCTGACCGTCAAGGTAGCAGTCGGATTATCCGCAGCCGTCGTATTACATTCTTTATAGAAAGTGGTGGTGGACTTGTAATAATTTTTCTGACTATCGGCAGTTTGCGTGCCCAGATAATTGTAGTAATACGCGGGAACGCCGCCCCCCGGCGCACTATATGATTGATACAAACCGAGCGTAAACCCGGTACTGAGATTTAGCGTACCTAAACTGGTTTTGTAACCATCCATCCAAGCGCCAGTAAAACTTGCGTTTGAATAAGACGTCACCCCATCGTAGGTGATGGGCGGCAGATATTTAATCGCCGGGTTGTAAAAAACACCATTGCACTGGTTGCTAGCGTAGCCATATTTAGACGTGCCGAAGACTGGGTTATTTCCCACGTCCGGCATGTAGTCCCAATTCATACTGCCAGAATCGTCCATCATCAGGAAAATATTGGGCAATACGGAGGACGACGATGACGTAACAAGTGGGGAAGTCGATAAATCGGTCAAGCCTGCCACTGCGCTCGCAGCGAGACTTAACCCGATGACGGCCGTGGCGATTTTCGCTGTAATAGGTTTGGTTTTCATGGCGCGTTCCTGTTCGGACTTACATGGAGACAGTGGTTTGGACATAGCTAACGGTATTGCGCGGCCCCTCGACGCGGGTAGTGATGCGGTAATAGATTTGCTTGTTGCCGATGCCGGCACCGCTCACGCCGCCACCGCCGACCACACCTTTATTATCGCCGTCGGTACCTGAGGATGAAGCGGAAGCCAAACACTGCACCGTACCGCCTGGCGCATTGCGGTCGCCATCCTGATTGCATAAACGGTGAATGACGTAAGAAACTGTATTTCCCGCGCTATCTGTCGGCAGGGTCCAGACAGCGCCGCTCGAAACAGGCGCACCCAGAACCGGACGCGCCACCGGAGTGGTATCCAATGTGTTATTCCAATAGGCATTCCATGCTGTGCCATCGGCGGTTTTAGGAACACCGAGGATATTGGCAGAGTACCCTGCCGTAGTAAGCGAGTTATTCAATTGAGCGGGATTCGCTTGCAACCAATAGATCGCCTGCTCCACCCCGATATCGGCGGAAGCGAGAGTGGATTGTCGGAAGGCCAAATTACCCGCCACCAAAGTTGACGTATTGACCGAACGCATCAAGGCAATGCCCGCCATCGTCATGGCAACCAAAACGATGAGGACGATGACCAGCACGATGCCTTGCTGGGAGCGATGCAAGTCGTTCGAGCGGCGATGTTTGAGGATCAGCATGTTTTTCCTCCCAACGAAATCCAGCTCATGGCTTTGATCGGCACCACCATCTGATTCACTTTGTATCGATAATTTTGCCAACTCTCACCCGCTTGCAGCACGATGTTCGTCAGATTAAAGGCATTGGCGGCACTACCGGTAGGATTGTTCGCCACACTGCCTTCCCATGTCGGCACTGCACCCGTCACGACATTTTTGTCGTACTGCCCGCTACGCGCGAGTAAAGCCACGCGCACGGCGGACACCCGCGCAAAACCGCACTGCACGGTCGTGACTGCGGGTGGCGCTTGAATAGTCGCGTCATAACGATTGACATAGCGAGGGTTGTAGTCAATTGTTGCAGGATTCACAGAAGCATCGTCACGGCCGTATTGGGCTTTCAGACTCACAATATTGCCGGCGACCGTCACCCAATTGGCTGGCGTATTTTGCGTGCAGTCATTCACCATAAAATCGCAGCGCGTCAAACTACCGCCGCGCACCGCATAGACGACTATCGTCGGTGCCGGACCCAGATTGTAAAGCCTGCCATTCGACATGCTTGCCACGCCAGTTGGCACCGTGACAACCGTTCCCGCAGGCGCGGCATTGACCTGCTCCATCGTCAAGGCACAGGGTGAAGGCCGAACCTGCGGAGCAGCAATCACATTGTCGTTTAATGAAAACCCGCTGGGCGAATCCACCGTATACTGGTTTTGCGCCAGTTGCCCGAAAATACTCGCTCCCTCTGGCAGCAAGGATGAATTGCCATACACCACCAACAAGGTATCGGTGTTGAGATCCTGCCCGGCAAGTCCGGTCACCGAGGGATGATTGATCGTCACCGGAATCATCGTGTTCAACGTGACGCCGGCGCGCAAGGTCACATTACAACCGAGTAGATCGTAAGAGCTGATGCCCACACCGGCCTGCCGAATATCGCGCTGCAAAGCGAACATGCCCAGCGCCCCGCTGATTTGCGCGTCGTCGCCGCCGGTGGTGGTGCGTTTGTTGGCTTCGGATGCGCCGTAGATTTGTAACACGACGATCATGGCAATCATGCCGATGACCAAGGCCACCATGATCTCCACTAGGCTAAAGCCACGGGTGAATTTCATTGAGCGAAAAGTAGGGATAGTCACGTTCGGCCTTCTATCGGATTTGCGTCGTCAAGACGTATTTGTGTTCTGTTCCCGCTGGTTCATAGGGGGCGTGCCAATATATGGTGACCGTCACCAGCGTGGTTTCAGTGTTCGGAACACCCGGTACCGCCGCAACATTCGCCACCGCCACCGTAGGCAGATGCGATTCGATATTCAATCCACTCATGACGTTGCGTACGGTTCCTTCCGCCGGGTTAGCCGCCGTTCCCAGCCACGCGAGGTAGTTCGCACCACCGGGGGATACGAAATTCGCTTGCAAAGTGGCAGGCGAGCGATCACTGACCCACATCTTGCTGACCAAACTATTCGCCAACATGCTGGCGTCCGTGCGGTACTTGGCATCGCCGGATTGTTTGACGGAGGAGGTTTGCAGGCCAACCAAGCCCAACACGCCAAAAGAAAAAATCAGAATGCCGATCAAGGCTTCCAGCAGCATGGAGCCGTTTTGACGACGGTGTGTATATGGAGTATTCATCTAGCAGCCTTGTGGGTCTTGTGCGACGGTCCATTTGGGATCACAGACGCGCACTTGTCCGCCGGTGGTGACGGTGACTTTCATGTGCTTTTCAGTGACATCAGCCGCTAAGTAGCAATTGGCTGGGTCCACGCTATTGATCCCCACGCAGACATTGAGCGCCGTGCTGGCCTGCCCCATGCCATTGAAGATTACGGAGGCTTGATCTGCCGCGACGACCGCCTTAGACGAGCCGGCGGCACCGGGGCGCGCCTGAATGATTTGCGGCGCCGGACTGGCGCTGGTGACATTCATCGAGGGCGCACCGCCGCAAAGCGAGGTGGGGTCGGACAAGCTGACGACCCAGTTTTTACCATCGGTGGCGACCGCACAAGCGTTATCGAGCGAGTTCGTCAGCGAAAACTGGACTTTGACGTTGCGCCGCACGGCTTCGGCGCGCGCCATTTGCAATCCGTTTTCGATTGCTTGGGCGCTGGTGCGGATTTGCGAATTGCTGATCCAGGTGGTGAAGTTAGGAATGGCCACCGCCATCAACACGGCGACGATCACAATCCCGATCATCAATTCGATCAGGGTTGCGCCGCGCGACTTGCGGCGTAATTTTAGGCGCGCGCTCAGCACACGCCCGCCTTGTTGGTGATCCAGCAAGTGGTGTTACCAGACCATCCAGAAACACCCGTCACCGTACTCGATTTGGCATTGCTTTCATTGACGGCATAACCAAAGCCGTTCATCGAATTTTTTCCCGTGGCGGTGACCGTGTAGGTCGTGGCCGAAGTGGCATTGCAGGAAAAAGTATAGTATTTGCTGGCTGAATTATCCGCAGCGAGACAATTGGGGTTGCCAACATACGTTTTGTTATCTTGAAACCACTGCTCCATCCTGACCTGCTGGGAAGCGAGATACGACGTGGCGTCAGGAATTTTTGCGCGGATCACATAATCCGTATACATGGGAATAGCGATCGCCGACAGAATGCCAATGATGGCGACAACGACCATGACCTCGATTAACGTAAAGGCGCGTTGCGACTTCAGGGAAGGCAGGAATGTAGTGGGTTTCATAGACGTTTCCTTTTGTGCAAAGTTACTATAGCTCATTAAAAATGATGCCTTCAAGCATATCCGACAAACGGCCTGTTCCACGGAATTAGTGGCGAATTTTTTTGTGTGCGGCGCGGCATTTCCAGCCGGATTGCGCAAAAAATACGGGGCGTTGCAGTTACACTAGGGCTTTTCTTCGCGCCGCTGCCCTTCGCCATGCACCTCGACCAACCGCTTTCCGACCGCGAGTTCCAAGAGCTCGACCAGTTTTTGCTGTCCGACCGTTGCGCCGAGGACGGCATGACGATGGATGGCTTGCACGGTTATCTGACCGCGCTGGCAATCGGCCCGCGCCAAGTGGCGATGACGACTTGGCTGCCGCGCGTCTGGGGTTCGGCCGAGGACGGGCCGAGCTTCGCCAATGCAAAAGAAGCGGCGCGCATCACGCACCTGATCGGCCGCTTCATGAATGAAATTTTGATGACCTTCGATGTCGCGCCCAAGGATTTCGAGCCGCTGTTCTGCGAATTTGAATGGGAAGGCAAGATGCTGATCGACGGCGAGGCTTGGGCCTGGGGCTTCTGGGAAGGCATGAACCTGTGCGCCGACGACTGGGAAAGCGCTTGGCAATCGAACATCGCCGAGTTGCTGACGCCAATCTACCTGCTCGGAGCCGAGGAAATCGAGGAAGAAGAAATGTCGCTGGTGGACGAGCCCGTCAAACGCCACAAATTAGCGATCGAAGTCGAGGCGGCGATTCCGCACATTCACCGTTATTGGCAGCCGCTACGCAAATCGGCGATCGAGACCGTGCAGCGCGCCGCCGCCAAGGTCGGCCGCAACGATGATTGCCCTTGCGGTAGCGGGAAGAAATTTAAGAAGTGCTGCGGCGATGATGCGGCGGCTTTGTAGGATGAGCGGGCACGGTCAGAAATTTTCTTTCAGAAATTCTGGCGACCGCATTTGTTGCGATTCCCTCCCCTTCAAGGGGAGGGTTAGGGAGAGGATGGGTTCAGTTGTCGCAGATTTTTACCCCATCCCCATCCCGACCTTCCCCTTGAAGGGGAAGGAGTGCCGACTGCTTGCTGTTATCTTCAGCATTCACTCATTTCATCATTCACTAATCTTTCACTACATCCCTTCTGAAAGGCCCCGCCCTACATGCATCACAACATCAGCCTGATCGCTACCATCGCTTCCGCCCTCGGGTTCGGACTGATTTTCGGTTTCATCGCTGCCCGCCTGAAGTTGCCGCCGCTGGTTGGCTATCTGGTTGCCGGCATCCTGATCGGCCCCGCCACGCCGGGCTTCATCGCCGATGTCGGCTTGGCTGGGCAACTTTCCGAGATCGGTGTGATGTTGCTGATGTTCGGTGTCGGTCTGCATTTTTCACTCGATGATTTGCTGGAAGTGCGCGGCATCGCCTTACCCGGCGCGATCATCCAGATCACCGCCGCCACCGCGCTCGGCATGGGCGTGGCGCATCTGTGGGGTTGGGGCTGGGGCGCAGGTCTGGTGTTTGGCATGTCGCTGTCGGTGGCCAGTACGGTGGTGCTGCTGCGCGCGCTGGAAGATCGCGGCATTTTGGATACCGTCAATGGCCGCATCGCGGTTGGTTGGCTGGTGGTGGAAGATTTGGTGACGGTGTTGTTGCTGGTGCTGCTGCCGCCGCTGTCGGGCTGGCTCGGCGGCGATGCTGCCGGTGGCGACAAGAGTATCTGGCTCACGCTGGCGCTGACGCTGGGGCAGGTCGCCGCCTTCATCGTGTTGATGCTGGTGGTCGGCCGCAAGCTGTTCCCTTGGTTGCTGTGGCAAGTGGCGCGCACCGGCTCGCGCGAACTGTTCACGCTGTGCGTGGTCGCCGTCGCTGTCGGCATCGCTTATCTTTCTTCGACCCTGTTTGGCGTGTCGTTCGCGCTCGGCGCTTTCTTCGCCGGCATGGTGATGCGCGAATCGGAGTTGAGCCATCGCGCTGCGCAGGAATCGCTGCCGCTGCGCGATGCGTTCTCCGTGGTGTTCTTCGTCTCGGTCGGCATGTTGTTCGACCCCGCCATTTTGTTACAGAAGCCGTTGGAATTGCTGATGGTGGTCGCCATCATCATCGTCGGCAAATCGCTGGCGGCATTTGCAGTGGTGATCTTGCTGCGCTATCCAGCCAAGACCGCGCTGACGGTGTCGGCCAGCTTGGCGCAGATCGGCGAATTTTCTTTCATCCTGATCGCGCTTGGTGTGTCGCTCAAACTGGTGCCGCCGGTGGCGCAAAGTTTGGTGCTGGCCGGCGCGATCATTTCCATCGCCTTGAATCCCTTGGTGTTCAGCGCCATGCCGTCGATCCGGCGTTGGGCTGAATCCAATAGCGCACTGGCACGCCGACTCGGCAGCC
>JAFECY010000323.1 GCA_018241865.1 Pseudomonadota bacterium
AAACCGAACTTGGCAGCAAAAATCTGCAAATCATCGGCATTGGCGTTGATTCTGAGAGCAATATCAAGCAATTCGCAGCAAAATACAAAATAGATTATCCACTTTATGTTGCCGGCGTGAGTGGTGGCGATCTCTCGCGCCAACTTGGCAATCAAGCCGGCGGTCTGCCTTATACGCTCCTGATCGACGCCCAAGGCCACGTCCGAAAAAGCTTCCTCGGCCGCCTGCATATGGATACCCTACGCAAAGAACTAGCAGTAGCCGGCCTACAACCCTGATTTACCTTGCCAATCCACAGCATTTAACGGCAAAATGCCGTCATCCTCGTCAAAAAAAGCGGCATTTCGATGGCTAAAAATCTCCTGTTGCTGAACGGCCCCAACCTCAACCTGCTCGGTACACGCGAGCCGGAAGTATATGGTTCCAGCACCTTGGCCGACATTGAACAGCAGGCGGCTGCACTGGCCGCCCAAGGCGGCGCGCGCCTGACCTGCTTTCAAAGCAATCATGAAGGGGCGCTGATCGACCGGATTCATGCCGCCCGTTCGGAAAGCATAGACGCCATCGTCATCAACCCCGGCGGCCTGACGCATACTAGCGTCGCCTTGCGCGACGCACTGGCCGGCGTCGCCATCCCCTTCATCGAGGTGCACATCTCCAACGTGCACCAACGCGAGCATTTCCGCCATCACTCCTACCTGTCCGGCATTGCTCGGGGGGTGATTTGTGGACTGGGCGTCGAAGGCTATCAAGCCGCCATCGGTTACGCCATCAAAAATCTTTAATTCTCTTTATTTGCCGCCAATTGACTTATAATTGCGGCAATTTTCATCTTTTCTAAAATTCCTCAAGGATGCCAATGGATCTCAGAAAACTCAAAACCTTGATCGATTTGGTGGCAGAGTCGGACATCAACGAGCTGGAAGTCACCGAAGGCGAAAGCAAGGTTCGTATCGTCAAAGGCGGCGCGCAAGGTCAGGTCGTCATGATGCAGCCCCAACACGCTCCGGTCGCTGCACCCATCGCCACGCCAGCGGCGGCAACTGTTCCAGCAGCAGCCGCGCCGCAGGAATTGCAAGGCCACGTCATCAAATCGCCGATGGTCGGCACTTTTTACCGATCTTCCGCGCCGGGCGCAGCCCCCTTCGTGGAAGTCGGCGCCAGCGTCAAGTCCGGCGATACGCTGTGTATCATCGAAGCGATGAAACTGTTGAACGAAATCGATACCGATGCCAGCGGTATCGTCAAGCAAATCCTAGTCGAGAACGGTCAGCCGGTCGAATTCGGTCAACCCTTGTTCGTGATCGGTTAACGGTCGTCCAAGGTAGCGGGTGCCAATAACATCCGTCTGATTCACCGCTCGTCATCGCTCCATTTTTGAATATGTTTGAAAAAATCCTCATTGCCAACCGTGGTGAAATCGCCCTACGCATCCAGCGTGCCTGTCGCGAAATGGGTATTCGCACCGTGGTCGTCCACTCGGAAGCCGACCGCGAAGCGAAATACGTCAAGCTGGCCGACGAGTCGGTCTGTATCGGCCCCGCTCCCTCGGCGCAAAGCTATCTGAGCATGCCCGCCATCATCAGCGCGGCCGAAGTGACCGATGCCCAAGCGATCCACCCCGGCTACGGCTTCCTGTCGGAAAATGCCGATTTCGCCGAGCGCGTCGAGCAATCCGGCTTCGTTTTCATCGGACCGCGCGCCGAGTCGATCCGCATGATGGGCGACAAGGTCTCGGCCAAACAAGCCATGATTAAAGCCGGCGTACCGTGCGTGCCCGGATCAGATGGCGCGCTACCGGATGATCCAAAAGAAATCGTGCGCATCGCCCGCAAGGTCGGTTACCCGGTCATCATCAAGGCGGCTGGCGGTGGCGGCGGGCGCGGCATGCGCGTGGTACATACCGAAGCCGCACTGCTGAACGCCGTCACCATGACCAAGACTGAAGCCGGCGCGGCATTCGGCAACCCGGAAGTCTATATGGAGAAGTTCCTGGAAAATCCGCGCCACGTGGAAATCCAGATCCTGGCCGACGAATTCAAGAATGCCATCTGGCTGGGCGAACGCGATTGCTCGATGCAGCGTCGCCACCAGAAAGTGATCGAGGAAGCACCGGCTCCCGGCATTCCGCGCAAGGTCGTCGAACGCATCGGCGAACGCTGCGCCGAAGCCTGCCGCAAGATGGGTTACCGCGGTGCCGGCACCTTTGAATTCCTGTATGAAAACGGCGAGTTCTATTTCATCGAAATGAATACCCGCGTCCAGGTCGAACATCCCGTCACCGAAATGATTACCGGTGTCGATATCGTGCAAGAACAAATTCGCATCGCCGCCGGCGAAAAATTGCGCTACAAGCAACGCGACATCGTCCTGAACGGCCATGCGATCGAATGCCGCATCAATGCCGAAGACCCATTCAAGTTCACACCATCGCCGGGACGCATCACGTCTTGGCACGTGCCGGGCGGCCCCGGCATCCGCGTCGATTCACATGCCTACAGCGGCTATTTCGTTCCGCCCAACTACGATTCGATGGTCGGCAAGGTGATTGCCTACGGCGCCACACGCGAGCAAGCGATCAAGCGCATGCAGATCGCGCTGTCGGAAATGGTGGTCGAAGGCATCCTGACCAACATCCCGCTGCACCGCGAATTGATGATTGATGCCCGCTTCATCGAAGGCGGCACCAACATCCATTATCTGGAACACAAACTCGCCGACAAGCCCGACTTGCCCAAGACGCCCGGCCCGAAATCCTGAGACAAGGCCTACGCCATGAGCTGGACAGAAATCGTGATTGAAGTCGCGCGGCAACATGCCGAAGCTCTGTCCGATGCCTTGATGGAAGCTGGTGCCTTGTCGGTGTCGGTGGAGGATGCCGACGAAGGCACCGCCGCTGAACAGCCACTGTTCGGCGAACCTGGCATGGAGCCGACTGAAACCGCTTGGGATCGCAGCCGGGTCGTGGCACTGACCCCGACCGAAGAGGACCACGCGGCACTGATCGCCACCGCCATCGAACAAGGCAGACTGACGCTGCGCCCGCAAGACATTTCCTATACTCTGCGCCCGGTCGCCGACCAAGACTGGGTGCGGCTGACGCAATCGCAATTCGATCCGATCCACATCGGCAAAAACATCTGGGTCGTACCAAGCTGGCACGATGTGCCCGATCCCGATGCACTGGTGCTGGAACTCGATCCCGGCCTAGCCTTCGGCACCGGCAGCCATCCGACTACGCGGCTGTGCATGGAATGGTTGGAAGCACATGCGCCACGAGGCTTGTCCGTACTTGATTACGGCTGCGGTTCCGGCATTCTAGCGCTGGTCGCCGCCAAGTTAGGCGCGGCGCAAGTGACAGGGGTCGATATCGATCCGCAAGCGATCGAAGCGGCTCGCTACAACAGCGAACGCAACTGCTGTGTGATCGACTACTCGCTGCCCGAGATATTTTCCGCCAGCCAATCCGATACTCGCTATGATTTAGTGGTCGCCAATATCCTAGCCGGTCCGCTGAAACTGCTAGCACCGATGCTATGCAAGCGCATCGCACCCGGTGGCAAATTGGTGCTCTCCGGCATTCTGACCCAACAGGCCGATGAAGTCGCCGCCGCCTATGCGCCTTTCCTGAACATGAGCGTCTGGGCCGAACGCGACGGTTGGGTGGCGTTGGCAGGCGCCGACGCAGCGAAGACATAACGCCATGGCTCTCGCTACCCGGTGTCCTTACTGCCAGACGACCTTCAAGGTCGCACAAGATCAGCTCAAGCTGCGCTCCGGGCTGGTTCGCTGTGGCACTTGTAGAGAGGTCTTCAACGGTATCGAGCATCTGGTCAAACCGGATATTGCAGCGACCAACACCACTCCGGCTGCCGTCAAACCCACACTGCCAGTCGCGCCGCCACCATCGGCCACACCGGTTGCACCGATCACACGACCCGCACCGCCCGCACCACCTGCTGTCAGCACGCCAGTAAAACCCGTCATTACGACAAACCCGCCTATTCCCGCGCCGCCAGTTTTCCCACCGACCTTGTTCCAACTACCGGAAAAACCGCCAGTCTTGCCGCAAGTGGATTTCAGCGCGCTCGACGAGCCACCGATCGATATCACCACGAACCTCGCGCCGCCAGCTTTTGCGCCAACACTGCCGTCGCTCAGGCAAGACACCGAAAAAACAGCGCCGCCGCCACCTTTAGCGAAGATCGACCTGTCGCCAGCAATTCCTCCTGTCGCGGCGACTGTCAACGTGGCGGAACCAGTAGCAACGGGAAGAATAACGAACACCACGCCGCCGGCACCACTCGCACCACTCCTCCCCAAGCAGGAAGCAGCGCCGCAAACCAACGATGTGCCAACGCCACCGGCGACGACTATCGTGGTCGAAGCTGCGCCTGCACGGGAGCCGCTACCAGCATTGCATGTAGAACCTGAGCCCATTCCTGCACCTGTGCCCACCCCGCTTGCAGAGCCCGAAGAAATCTCGCACGCCGAAGCCGAAACAGAGGAAATGGCGGCAACGGATGAGCCAGAAAAAACAGAAGAAACAGAAGAACCCGACGACGAATCGGCAAATTCTGCAGAAATAGAAGAAGCAGATGACTCCACCTCCGATCACGATGAGCCGGATTTTGTTACCCGCGACCGCCAGCGCCAGCGCACCCGTCGCATCGTTCGCAATGTCATGGCACTCGGCTCGTTGTTCTTGTTACTGAGCTTGTTGCTGCAAGGCGCCTACACTTTCCGCGACCGGCTGGCGGCGTGGTTCCCGCAAGCCAAACCAGCGTTGGCTCAGCTTTGCCAACTGGCGAATTGCCAAGTCAAACTGCCGGCGCAAATCGAGATGGTGACGATCGAATCCAACGAACTGCAAACCCTAGCGGCCGACAAGAATACATTCATGCTGAATCTATTGTTGCGCAACCACGGCAATGTCATCCAAGCTTGGCCGCATATCGAACTGACGCTCAATGATGCCGACGAAAATGCATTGGCGCGACGCATTCTACTACCGCGCGACTATCTACCGCCGACACAGGACAGCAGCAAGGGCTTTCCCGCCAATGCTGAACAGACAGTCAAAGTGCGCTTCGAGTTGGCGCAACTGAAGGCGTCCGGCTATCGTGTCTATCTTTTCTACCCCTGACTTCCTCGATCCCATGAATACATTGATTTGCGGCTCTCTCGCTTTCGACACCATCATGTCTTTCGGCGGCCGCTTTTCCGAAGCACTGCTGGCCGATCAACTGCACAAGATCAATGTGTCTTTCTTAGTGCCGCAGATGCGCCGCGAATTCGGCGGTTGCGCCGGCAACATCGCCTATAACCTGAAACTGCTGGGCGGCGATCCGCACATCATGGCAACCATCGGCATGGATGGCGAGTCCTACTTAGATCGGCTGAAGCATCTGCATATCTCCACCCGCCATATCCGCAGCGTCGAATCGGCCTACACCGCACAAGCCTTCATCACGACCGATAGTGACGGCAACCAGCTCACTGCATTCCATCCCGGCGCAATGACGATGTCGCACTTGAACAAGGTTGCCAGCGTGGATCATGTCGCGCTGGCGATCGTCGCCCCCGACGGCCGTGACGGCATGCTGCAGCATGCCGCCGATTGCGATGCGCAGGAAATCCCTTTCATTTTTGATCCAGGTCAAGGGCTACCGATGTTCAATGGCGAAGAACTGGAGCACTTCATCGAACTCGCCAGCCATGTCGCCGTCAACGATTACGAAGCCGAGTTGCTGCTAGAGCGCACCGGCCTCAGCTTGGAGCAAATCGCGCATCGGGTTGAAGCATTGATCGTGACCCGCGGCGAATTGGGCGCGGATATTTTCGTTAAAGGTAAGCACTTCTCGATTCCGGTGGTACCGGTCGAGCAAGTGATCGACCCGACCGGCTGCGGCGACGCCTTCCGCGCCGGCCTCCTGTACGGCATTACGCAGCAAATGGATTGGGAAACCACCGGACGCTTGGCCAGTTTGATGGGCGCCATCAAGATCACGCACCAAGGCGGCCAGAACCATGCACCCAGCCGCGTCGAAATCGAAGACCGTTTCCAGCAGGCGTTCGGCTATCGGTTCTGAGCAAACGACTGCAATCTCGACCGAACCGTATCGACCGACAAGTCGCACGCGACTTCTAGCAACTTGCGGCGCGCGGCATGACCATGCGTTAGCCGCACCGCATTTTTCGGCACGTTCAGCACATCCGCGACAAATCGGATCAGCGCCTCGTTCGCCTTTCCTTCGATGGCTTGCGCCTGCAGGCGGATTTTCAGAGCATCCTCCAATACCCCGATGATTTCGGACTTGCTCGCGTTGGGAACGATGTGGACAGCAAGGCGAATACCCTGCGGCGTCACACCACACCAATCGCGACTCATGCGCCCGGAAAGAGGAAGCGCGCCACCAGCGTCAAGGCGATCTGCAACAGGATGAAAGCAACGAAGACAGAGAGATCGACGTTGCCGACCAATGGGATAATGCGACGCAAAGGCCTTAGGATGGGTTCGTTCAACGTGCGCACGAAAGGTGCCAACGGCGCATAGGGATTGACCCAACTGAAAATCACTTCCAGCACCAACGCAAACATCAAGCCGTAAATCGCCCACTGGATCAGGCGCAACAGCGATTGCACCAGCACGTCGTCCGGTGCAATCCCGCTCCACACTTGCAAGCCGATCAGCGTTGCCACGACTGTCACCAACAAGGCGCCGATCAGACTAGCCCAATCGTATCCGGCAACGCCGGGAATCACACGACGCAGCGGCTTAACCAGCCAGTCGGTAAGCTGGAAAGTAAATTCAGCGACCGACATCGGTGGCCGCACGCGCACCGCCTGCATCCAGAATCGCAACAACAGCACGTTGACCAGCAAACCGGCAACGGCATAGAGAATCAGATTAAAGATACTAAACAACAAGCGACCTCTCCTTCGCGAAACACAGTGTGTGCACACGCGGGTTAGCCGGTGAAGCATACAACCGCACCAAACAAAAACCCGCTGTACGACAATCAGCCATACAGCGGGAATTGTGCCTGAACTTAATCAGGCTTCCAAGCAAGCTTGGATTACGGACGCGAACCGGTCGGGAACGGCCATGCAGCAGCCGGGTTCAACACCGTTTTCACGACGGGCGCAGCAGCCGGTTTAGCGGCAGGCTTTTTAGCGGCAGCCTTCTTTTTCGCAGCAGGCTTCTTAGCAGCGGCTTTCTTTTTCGCAGCAGGCTTTTTAGCGGCAGCTTTTTTAGCAGCTGGCTTCTTCGCTGCTGCTTTTTTGGCTACCGGCTTTTTAGCGGCGGCTTTCTTGGCGACTGGCTTCTTCGCTACTGCCTTTTTGGCTACCGGCTTTTTAGCGGCGGCTTTCTTGGCGGCTGGCTTCTTCGCTGCTGCCTTTTTGGCTACCGGCTTTTTAGCGGCGGCTTTCTTGGCGACTGGCTTCTTCGCTGCTGCCTTTTTGGCTACCG
>JAFECY010000324.1 GCA_018241865.1 Pseudomonadota bacterium
ACCCGCGCAATCTCGCGCAAGGTGGTATCAAGGAAAATCACGAAGGCCGGCACGTTATGCTTGCGTGCGGTTTCGACGCGCCACCAGCGCAGTTTGTCGAACACGGCTTGCTCTTGCGGCGACAAATTACTTTCTTCGTAGCCTTTCGATTTCGCCGGTTTCTTCCGTTGGCTGACCGGCTTTTGGTACTGACGCAATTTGATTTTTTGTTCGCCGCGCAGCACCGGCCGCGCCGAGTCGGTCAGCTTCAAGGCGCTGTAGCCTTCGTGATCGATCGTAATCAACCCCAGCGCAATCGCTTGCCGCAAGATCGCGCGCCATTCGGCTTCGTTACGATCGGCGCCGATGCCAAATACCGATAGCTGGTCGTGCCGCCATTGCTTTACTTTGTCGGACTCGACGCCGCGCAAGACATCTAACACGTGCAGCGCGCCGAAATGTTGTTCGACGCGATAGATAGCGGACAACAATTTTTGCACTGGCACGGTGGCGTCGAAAGACAGCGGCGGGTTGAGGCAGGTGTCGCAATTTCCACAAGGCGTTGCAGCCTGACCAAAATAATCGAGCAAACGCACGCGGCGGCATGACAGGGTTTCGCACAGGCCGAGCATGGCGTCGAGTTTGGCGCTTTGCACGCGCTTGAAGCTTTCTTCGGCGTCCGATTCTTCGATCATGCGACGCTGCTGCACCACATCTTGCAAGCCGTAGGTCATCCAAGCATTGGCGGATGCGCCGTCGCGGCCGGCGCGGCCGGTTTCTTGATAATAGCCTTCGATGCTTTTGGGCAGATCGAGATGCGCGACGAAGCGCACGTCGGGCTTGTCGATGCCCATACCGAAGGCGATGGTGGCGACCATCACGATGCTGTCTTCGCGCAGAAAGCGTGCTTGGTTCTTGCTGCGGGTGAGATTGTCCATGCCGGCGTGATAGGCCAGCGCCTTGATGCGGTTGGCCGTGAGGAATGCGGCGACTTCTTCGACTTTTTTGCGCGACAGGCAATAGACGATGCCGGCGTCGCCCGCGTGTTCGGCTTCGATGAAGTCGAGCAGTTGCTTGCGGCCGCTGGCTTTCTCGACAATCTGATAGCGGATGTTGGGGCGATCGAAGGACGAGACGAATTGCCGCGCTTCGTCGAGCCGCAGGCGATGGATAATTTCTTCGCGCGTCTGCTGGTCGGCGGTGGCGGTGAGCGCGATGCGCGGCACTTGCGGGAAGCGTTCGTGCAGCACCGAGAGCTTGATGTATTCCGGGCGGAAGTCGTGTCCCCATTGCGAGACGCAATGCGCTTCGTCGATGGCGAACAAGGCGATGTTGCTCGACCCCAGCAAGTCGAGACAGCGCGGCGTCATCAAGCGTTCCGGCGCGACATAGATCAAATCCAACTCACCGGCACGCAAAGCGCGTTCGGTACGCAGCGATTCGTCGAAGGTTTGCGTGGAATTGAGAAAAGCAGCGCGCACGCCGACTTCGGCCAACGCATCGACTTGGTCTTGCATCAAGGCGATCAGCGGCGACACCACCACGCCGACGCCGTGGCGCAGCATGGCGGGAATCTGATAACACAGCGACTTGCCGCCGCCGGTCGGCATCAGCACCAGCGCATCGCCGCCGCCGGTGACATGCTCGACGATCTCAGCTTGTTGACCGCGAAAGGCCGGGTAGCCAAACACGGTTTGCAAAATGTGCAGCGCCTCGGCGTTGCGGTTTGGTGCGTCCATTACAAACTTAATCGACCCACGCCACCAATCCGTAATACGCCGTGCCGATCACCACCGCGCCGAACACGATGCGGTACCAAGCAAACGCCGTGAAATCGTGCGTGCTGATATAACGCAGCAGCCAACGCACGCAGAAGAAAGCGGAGATGAAGGCCGCCACCGTGCCGACCGTGAAGATCGGCAGATCGGCCATCGTCAGCAGCGCGCGTTCTTTGTACAAGGAATACACCGTGGCGGCGAGCAGGGTGGGAATCGCGAGAAAGAATGAAAACTCCGTCGCCGCTTTGCGCGACAAACCAAACAGCATGCCGCCGATGATGGTCGCACCGGAACGGCTGGTGCCGGGGATCAAAGCGAACGCTTGCGCACAGCCGACTTTCAGCGCGTCGAGCGGCGACATTTCCTCGACCGTGTTGATGCGTGCTTCGCCCGACATTTTTTTATTGCGGCGTTCGACCCAGAGAATGATGAGACCGCCGACGATGAAGGCCAACGCGACGGGCACCGGCTTGAACAATTTCGCCTTGATGGCGTTATTGAACAGAAAGCCGAGTCCGGCAGCCGGCAAGAAGGCGATCACGAGATTGAGCGCAAAGCGCTGCGCCTTGCTGTCGCTGCTCAGTCCGGCCAGCACGGTGCCGATCTTGACGCGGTATTCCCACATGACGGCAAAGATCGCGCCGGCCTGGATGACGATTTCAAACACTTTGATTTTTTCGCCGGTGAAATGCAGCAAACTGCCGGCCAAGATCAAATGGCCGGTGGAAGAAATCGGCAGAAATTCCGTCAAACCTTCGACGATGCCCATGACGAGGGCTTTAAACAAAAGTATGGGATCCATGTTGGAAAGAAAAATGAGGTGAGGACAGAAGACGATTCGATGACAGATTGGGGGCTGTAAAACCGCTTAGTGCACTTAGCGCGCGGGCTGAAGATTACCATGCGCGCCTTGGTTACACATGGAATATTGCGGCCTGATTGCCGCATGCGGCTCATGCCGCGCCGGCGGTCAAGCGTTCCAACTGATGGAGATACTGCAAGGCATGCGTTTGGTCATCGCCGCACATGTCCACCGATGGCTGCAGGCTGGCGCAGACGGCCGGACGATCAGGGTGGCCGAAGATGCGGCAGCGATTGGCGTCGTCGAGTTGTATGCAGCGCACGCCGGCTGGCTTGCCATTCGGCATGCCGGGAATCGGCGAGGAAATCGACGGCGCGATGCAACACGCGCCGCAACCGGGGCGGCAGGCAAGCGGCGATGCGGCGCTGGAAGGATGCAGGCTAGACATGGCGGCATTGTATCGGCTGCGGCTGCGGCTGCGGCCGCCATCCCACCCGGACGGCAAACCCGCTTGACGCTGGCGGCTGGGGAGACTATATTACTGACTCGTCGGTTAGTTATTGGATATACTCCGATTCATCATGGAATGCCAACTCAAAAAACGCTGGGCGCGCCGCAAGGAAGCCCGTCCGCAGGAATTGCTGGCGGCGGCGCTCGATTTGTTCGTCGAGCGCGGCTTCAATGCGACCCGGCTGGATGACGTGGCGAAACTGGCCGGGGTCTCGAAGGGCACACTCTATCTGTATTTCGCCAATAAAGAAGAATTGTTCAAGGCGGTGATCCGCGAAAACATGGTGCCGGCTCTCGACGAGGCGGAAGACGTGATTGCTCGTCACGAAGGCCATAGCGCCGACTTGTTCCGCGAACTTGTCATGGGCTGGTGGGCGCGAGTCGGCAACACCAAGGCAGCCGGCATTTCCAAGTTGTTGATGGCAGAAGCCGGCAACTTCCCGGAAATTGCACGATTTCATCACGAAGAAGTGGTCAAGCGGCGCGATGCGATGATTGCCCGTGCGCTGGAGCGCGGCATCGCGCGCGGCGAGTTCCGTCAGGTCGATACCAAGGAAGCCATCAGCGTGCTGGCCGCACCGATCGTCATGTTGATGACTTGGAATACGTCTTTCAACGCCTGCCGGATCGATCCGATCGACCCGCAACATTATTTGGATTGCTTCATCGATATTTTCCTGAACGGATTGCTGTGCCAGCCGGTACGGGGAAAGCAAGCCGTTTGATAAAATCACGGGTTTCCCCGGCCTGCCGGACACCCTTTCTTTTTCATCGTGAGCCCTGACATGAACATCGAACAAGCCCGCTTCAACATGATCGAACAGCAAATCCGCCCGTGGGATGTGTTGGAACAGGATGTGCTCGACGCGCTGCAGGTAGTCAAGCGCGAAGCGTTTGTTCCCGCCGCCTATCAAGGTTTGGCTTTTTCCGACACGGAAATTCCGCTGCCCGGCGAGCAGAACATGTTCACGCCGAAGCTGGAAGCGCGCATTCTGCAGGAAGCCGCCATCAAGAAACATGAGCATGTGCTGGAAATCGGCGCCGGCTCCGGTTACATGGCGGCGCTGCTGGCGCACAAAGCACGTCACGTCACCACGGTTGAGATCGATCCTGAACTGAAAAACCTGGCGGAAAAAAATCTGGCCGATTACGGCGTACTCAACGTCAAAGTCGAACAGGGCGACGGCGCACGCGGCTGGACTGGCTCCGGCCATGATGCCGCGCCTTACGATGTGATCGTGATTTCCGGCGGCTTGCCGGTGGTGCCCGACGCTTTCCTGCAGCAGATCAAGGTCGGCGGCCGCATTCTCGCCATCGTCGGCGAAGCGCCGGTGATGTCGGCGGAAATCATCACCCGCACATCTGATGTCGCTTACCACACCGTGAAGTTGTTTGAAACCAAGGTGAAGCCGCTCGCGAATGCGGCAACGCCATCCCACTTCAAGTTCTGATCCAAGCATGCAGCAACTCACCGCCCCCGAACTGGCCGCTTGGCTGGCCGATACAGCACGCGAGAATCCGCTGCTGCTCGACGTGCGCGAGCCGAACGAATTTCAGTTCTGCCATATCGAGGGAGCGGTATTGATGCCGATGCAGTCGGTGCCGGCGCGCATGCAAGAACTGGATGACGATGCCACGATCGTCTGCATCTGCCATCACGGCATGCGCAGCATGCAAGTGGCGCGCTTTCTCGAACAACAAGGCTTTACCCACATCATCAACCTGAGCGGCGGTGTCCATGCCTGGGCGCAGCAAGTCGATCCCGCTATGCCAACCTACTGATACACCTTGCCGGAATTCCGCATGCGCCTCTCTCTCTCCGTCTCTCTCATTGCTGCCGCTCTGCTGAGCTCCAACGCGTACGCGCTGGATTTGCTGCAGGCATATCAAGAAGCGTTGGTGAGCGATCCGGTGTACGGCAGCGCGCGCGCATCACTCGCCGCCGGTCAAGAAAAGAGTACGCAAGGCCGCGCCGGTCTGCTGCCGGTCATCGGCGCGGGCGGCAGCTATAACCGTATTTATCCGGGCAATGGCTTGCGCTACAACGTCAACAGCTATGCCATCAAGCTGACGCAACCGTTATTCAATTGGGCTAACTGGGAACAGTATCAGCAAGGGAAATTGTCGGTCGCGCTCAGCGAGGCGCAGTTCGCACAAGCACAGCAGGATTTGATCGTGCGCGTGGCGCAGGCTTACTTCGACGTGCTGGCGGCGCAGGATGCGCTGGCATCGGTGCAGGCGCAAAAAATCGCCATCACCGAGCAACTGGCGGCAGCCAAGCGCAACTTTGAAGTCGGTACTGCGACCATCACCGACACCCATGAAGCACAGGCGCGTTTCGATCTGGCCGTGGCGCAGGAATTCGCCGCGCAAAGCGATTTGGAAATCAAACGCGCAGCACTGCAACAGATCATCAACAAAGCGCCGGGTGAATTGGCGATCCTGCGCCCCGGCGTGAAACTGACACCCCCGACTCCGACCCAACTCGACAAATGGGTGGAAGGCGCGGAGCAGCAAAACTATGGCGTGAGCGCGCAGCAACTGGCGCTGGAAATCGCCCATCGCGAAGTCAACAAAACCCGCGCCGGCCATATGCCGACAGTCGATTTGGTGGCGGCGCGCAACCACAACAATTCCCTGACGCTGGGCAGCGCACCGAACAGCAACACCATCGGCGTGCAATGGACGATTCCGATTTTCGCCGGCGGTTATGTCAACAGCCGCGTCAATGAAACCCTCGCATTGGAAGACAAGGCGCGCAACGATCTGGAAAACGCGCGCCGCACGGCAGCGCAGGGCGCGCGGCAAGCCTATCTCGGCGTCAACAGCGGCTTGGCGCAGGTGAAGGCACTGGAAGCGGCGGAAGTATCCAGCCAATCCGCGCTCGACGCCAACAAGCTCGGCTACCAAGTCGGCGTGCGCATCAACATCGACGTACTCAACGCCCAGCAGCAGTTGTACACCACACGCCAGAATCTGGCGAAAGCGCGTTACGACACGCTGGTCAACGGCCTGAAGTTGAAATCGGCGGCAGGCAGTTTACGCGAAGAAGATTTGGTGCAGGTCAATTCGCTGTTGAAGCAGTAAACTTTACTCAAGCTTACTCAAGCTTACTTACTGCGCCAGACCCAACTTCTGATAATCCGCCCCGCGCAGCGCAGTCAGGATCATGTCGCCATTCTGTGCCACGCGGAATTCGCCGTAACGTGCCTTGGCATATTCCTCTGCATGTCCCTCCTGAAAAAAGAAGGCATTGGTGGCGAATTTCGGTTGCTGGTTGCGGATGCGATAGCGTAACAGCGCTTCATTTTTTGCCAGCGGCGTCGCATCGGCAAAGTGTTTGAAACTGCCGACGCCATGCTCGTCCAGCGTCACCACCAGATGGCCATCCGATGGTGTGCCTTCCTTCACGTCATTCCAGCCGAAGCCGGGGAAGGCATCGCGAGCGACCTTGAAACGCAAGGCCATGTAATCGCCTTGCATCAGTGAGCGCGGATCGACCGGAGCCAATTCCAACAAGACCACACTCCCCTGTTCCAGCAAGTGCTCACGTTGATAGATGGTGAAGTTGACAGCGGCCAGCATCAGGATGCCGGCGATGACGGCGATGTACTTACGCATGATGTTGCTCCTCGGTGGAATCGAGCGGAAAGTAATGATGCAAGACCAGTCGTGCAAGCAACAAAGCCAAACCAGTGGCGGCCAGCACGGCGGACTTCACCAGCAGGGTCGATTGCATCTGGTAGTAGTAATGCGAGACGAAACCGAGCAAGGCGATCACGCCCATCCCCATCAAGATGCGATTGCCGCAAGCAAAGCCGAGCAGCAAAATCAAACTAGCGATCGCTACGCCCGGCGCAACATACGACAAGACGCACAGTAACAATGCCGCCAAGATTGCCGCCGTGCCGACTGCGCTGGCTAACGCGATGCCTTCGCGCTCCAGCAGGCGCGCCGTCGCCCACACGCACACCACGGCGGTGAAGACAAAGCCGATCATCGGACCGTATTGCATCAGCCAGCTTGGGTCGCGATGCATCCAATAGCGGTAGTAATCGAAGAAGCGCGCGCTTTCGAGATAGAGCAAGGCCAACGCCATGCCGTAACCGACTGGCCGCCATAATGCGCCTGTGCCGGCCCAACGCTCACGATCCAGCCAGACCAGCGCGAACACGGCTGCAGCCACCGCCGATGACAGCCCGAACAGGCCGGCGCGCTCCATGCCGAAGGCCAGCGCCAACATCGCACCGCCACTGCTCAACACGCGATGGATCGTATTGGGTATCAACACCACCAGCGCCGCCTCGAACACAGCGGCGATGAGAAATGCGCTGACGCTCTCCCAATCGAAAGCCTTGAAGACGCCATAGATCACCATGAACTGTCCGGCGAAACTGACCGCCAAACCGAACTGCGCCAGAAAATCGTTGTTGCCGGCGGCGCGGAAAATGGCGTAAGCGCCGCCGCAGCACAAGACGCCGATCAGGATCGAAGCGAAGGCATTTTCCATCGCGAAGGCAAACGCGACGCCGACGAAACCGAGCAGGAAGCCCGCGCCCATCCAACCGGCGATGCCTAGCATCACCCGTACATACCAAGGTGAAGATTGCGCATCGGTCGCAGGCTGTTCGCCTTCGACTAGGCCGCGCTGCTGCAGACGGCTCCATGCCTCTTCAATCGTCATGTCATTCATATTGGTATTCATGTGCGCTCCTCGTTTGCCACGTTTTTCAGCCACAATCCACCCGCCGCCGACATGCCGATGATGAGCATGCCAATCAGTAAGAAAGCGCCGGCTTCCATGCGATCCATGATGCGTACTAGGATGACAGTCATCACCATGATGGCGCTCAATACACCGCCGGCCAGCACGAATACATCGGCCAGACGATGACGGTAATAAACATAAGCGACGGCCATCCAAACGCAATACGCCAGCACGGCATACAGCCGGCCGGAACCGTGGTGATCGAGCACCGCCCAAATCATCAGGGTAGTGATGAGGCCGCCGCTGGCAGTGGCCACCACGCGCACCGACCAGCGTTCGCGCAGCCAGGCCAAACCCATTTGCGCCGCGCCTTCCCAGACCAGCAGCGCAGCGGTGTTCAGGGCGAACAGTGTCCACAATTTTCGCTCGGTGCTGAATATCCAACCGAAGAATCCGCCGAAAGTCTGGAAATAAAAAATCGTGGCGAGATTAAGCAAGGCCAGCCACACCAGCCACAGCACGCCAAAGCGGCCGACCACTATCCACGGCAGCACCGCCAGCGCCCACACGGCGAACAATTCATACGTGTCGGCACCGGTCTGGTAGGTTTGCCCGACCAGCGCCAGCAAGGCTCCGGTCAGCAGGGTCGCCATCAACAAGACCGCCTTGCCCGCCAGCTTTTCTAAATCAAGCCGCCAGCAAAATACGAGGCTGGTGACGATCAGCATTTCGACTAGGCCGAACTTGGCGTAGCGCCCCATGGCTTGCCAGTTGTAGGCGAAAAAGAAGATGACGGCGGCGGCGCAAAAGACCGTGCCGAGCCAGAGCGTGAGCTGATCGAAAAAACGTTTCCAGTCACGCGCGCCGGGCGTCACGCCGGTGAGTTGCAAGGCTTCCGCCAAACCGCCATGTCGCAATCGACCTTGCTCTATCCAGTGAAAAATCTCGCTGCGGGGTCCGCCCATATGCCCTCCTTGGCAAAACACCGGCGTATGCGGGCCGGTTGTTGCCGTGAATAGTAGCAAAGCAGGAGCAAGATGCCAGCCGGCGCGGACGCGGTATCGCCAAGCAATACAGCCGGTGGAAGATCAGCGTCGCAGCGAAACAGCATGCCGCAGGGTGTCGATGCAGGCATCGACGAATCGCTCGGCATCGCGCGCGAGATCGAAACTATCGGGAGAAAACAGCCAATTATTGAGCAAGCCACTCCAACAAGCATGGAACAAGTTGGCCGCTAGCCGAGTGTCTAGCGTGGCCGGCAATTGTTGTCTGGCGATCGCGTTTTGCACTATCCGTTCGATATTGTCGGTTGCGCCGTGAAAACTTTGTTGCTGCAGGCGCACAATCTGGTCGGCGGTGTCGATGTATTCACAACGATGAAACAAAATGCCGAACACCTTGTGCGCGTGAACATTGCCGGCAGCTTCGCGCAACACATACAGACAGGTGGCGCGCAATTGGCCGAGCGGATCGTCGGCCTCCTGTTCGGCACTGGCTTGCACCATGGATTCCACCGGCAACCGCACCCGCTCGCACATGGCGACGAATAAATCGTCCTTATTCTTGAAATGCCAGTAGATCGCGCCACGCGTCACGGCGGCGGCGGCGGCGATGTCGGCCAACGAGGTGCGCGCCACGCCTTGTTCATGGAAAACATCCTCCGCCGCATCGAGGATGCGACTGCGAGTTTCTTGCGCTTCTTCCTTGGTAGATCGGGCCATGATGACTAACTTGAACCGGCGTCCGACGCCGCGAAGATTGGCATTATACATACACAGATGAATGTATATAGATTATAATGTGCCCCGCAATCGATTCCGTTCCAGAATAAAACCGCAGCATCGTTTCGCTGCTCCCTCGTTTCAGTTTCAAGTAATCACGCCACGTCCCACTTCGGCGCGTGGCGCACTGTATTTATCGCGCGAGAAATTCATGAATTCACTACCACGCCTTGCCCGCGTCACCATCACTGTTGCCATCATTTTCCTCATCGCCGGCTGCGGCGACAACAAGGGGAGTGCTGCGGGAGCGGGCGGCGCGCCGGCCGAAGTCGCCATCGTCACGATCGCGCCGCACAGTTTGACGTTGACCTCGGAATTGCCCGGCCGACTGGAAGCGACGCGGGTGGCGCAGGTACGGGCGCGCGTGCCAGGCGTGGTGCTGGAACGGGTGTTCCACGAAGGCGGCGATGTGAAAGCCGGCAGCGTGCTATACCGCATCGACCCGGCTCCCTTCAAGGCAGCTTACAGCAGCGCCGCAGCCGTGCTGGCGCGCGCCGAAGCGAATCTGGCGCAGACCGCACTGAAGACGCAGCGTTACAAGCCATTGGTGGAAAGCCATGCCATCAGCAAGCAGGAATACGATGAAGCACTGACCGCAGAAAAACAGGCTGCCGCCGATGTCGCTGCCGCCAAAGCCGCGCAAGAAACCGCACGCTTGAACCTCGGTTACGCCACCGTCACCGCGCCCATCACCGGTCGTATCGGCCGCGCGCTGGTGACCGAAGGCGCGCTGGTCGGCCAAGGCGAAGCCACGCAACTGGCGCTGGTGCAACAGGTCGATCCGATCTACGTCACGCTGACCCAATCCAGCACCGATGTCTTGAAACTGAAAGAGGCATTAGCCAGCGGCCAATTGAAGAGCGTCGGCAACGGCGCGGCCAAGGTTACGTTGGTGACCGATGACGGCAAGCCTTATCCCTTGACCGGCAAGCTGCTGTTCTCCGACCTGACCGTGGATGAAAGCTCGGGCGCGGTGATTCTGCGCGCAGAGTTTCCCAATCCCGACAAACTGCTGATGCCGGGCATGTATGTGCGCGCCAAGCTGGAACAAGCGCTGAGCGAGAACGCCATCACCGTGCCGCTGCAAGCGGTACAGCGCGGCACCGATGGCGCCAGCGTGATGGTGGTCGGCACGGACAACAAGGTCAGTCTGCAACCCGTCAAGGCTGACCGCAGCGAAGGCAATAGCTGGGTCGTGACGCAGGGTCTGAAAGCCGGCGACCGCGTGATCGTCGAAGGCTTCCAGAAAACCCGGCCGGGCGGCACGGTCAAGCCGGTGGACTGGAAAGACCCGCTGATGAAAGCGGCGACTTCGACCGCTGCAGCCTCCGCGTCGGCTTCCGCCACGACCAAATAAGGAAGCCCGCTCATGGCAAAGTTTTTCATTGACCGCCCGGTCTTCGCTTGGGTTATCGCCCTGTTCATCATCTTGGCCGGCGCGTTGGCGGTACGCACGCTGCCGGTGTCGCAATACCCGACCATCGCACCGCCTTCCATCGTGGTCACTGCCACCTATCCCGGCGCATCCGCACAAACGCTGGACGACAGCGTCACCAGTTTGATCGAGCAGGAAATGAATGGCGCGGATGGTTTGCAATACATGGAGTCGCTCAGCCAAGCCAATGGCGTGACGCAAATCACCATTACCTTCGTTCCCGGCACCAACCCTGATCTGGCGGCGGTCGATGTGCAGAACCGCATCAAGCGCGTCGAACCGCGTCTGCCGCAAGCGGTGATCCAGCAAGGCGTGCAAGTCAACAAAGCGCGCAGCAACTTCTTGTTGTTCGCCACGCTGTCGTCTTCCGATGGCCGGCTCGATCCGGTGGCGCTGGGCGATTATCTGTCGCGCAATGTGTTGAATGAAATCAAACGCGTGCCCGGTGTCGGCCAAGCACAATTGTTCGGCACCGAACGCGCGATGCGGATCTGGATCGATCCGCTCAAGCTCAATGGCTACAAGCTGACCGCAGCCGATGTCACCAGCGCCATCCGTGCGCAGAATGCCCAAGTCGGCTCTGGCACACTGGGCGATCTGCCCAGCCCGAGCGCGCAGCAAATCTCGGCCAGCGTGGTGGTGACGGGACAACTAACCGACGTCAAAGAATTTGGCGAGATCGTCTTGCGCGCCAATCCAGATGGCTCGACCGTGCGCTTGCGCGATGTCGCCCGCATCGAAATCGCTGGCCAGACTTATGCAACCGCGGCGCGCCTCGACGGCAAACCGACTTCCGCCATCGGCGTGCAACTATCGCCGACCGCCAATGCACTCGGTACCGCAACAGCGGTGCGCGCCAAGCTGAATGAATTGTCGAAATATTTCCCGGCCGGCGTGAAATACGACATTCCTTACGACACCTCGCTATTCGTCAAAATTTCGATCGAGGAAGTGGTCAAGACGCTGCTGGAAGCAATCGTGTTGGTGTTTTTGGTGATGTATTTATTCCTGCAAAATATCCGCTACACCTTGATCCCGACCATCGTCGTGCCGGTGGCGCTGATGGGTACGTTTGCCGCGATGCAGGTATTCGGCTTCTCGATCAACGTGCTGACCATGTTCGGCATGGTGCTGGCAATCGGCATTCTGGTCGATGACGCCATCGTGGTAGTGGAAAACGTCGAGCGCATCATGAGCGAGGAAGGACTTTCGCCGCGCGAGGCAACCAGAAAAGCAATGGGGCAAATTACCAGCGCGATCATCGGCATCACGCTGGTGTTGATCGCGGTGTTCATTCCGATGGCTTTCTTCGGCGGCGCAGTGGGCGCGATCTACCGCCAGTTCTCGCTGTCGATGGTGTCGTCGATGGTGTTCTCGGCGCTGATGGCGCTGTCGCTGACGCCAGCGCTGTGCGCCACCATCCTGAAACCGGTAGAAGCCGGGCATCACCATGAGAAGACTGGCTTCTTCGGCTGGTTCAATCGCAACTTCCATCGCACTTCGACCAATTACCAAAGCCTGATCGGCCGCATGCTCGGCAAGTCGATGCGTTACATGGTGGTGTACGGTGTGATTTTGGTATGCGTCGGCCTGCTGTATGCACGCCTGCCGTCCTCCTTCCTGCCGAGCGAAGATCAGGGCTACCTCATCACCAATATTCAGTTGCCACCGGGCGCGTCGGCCAATCGCACCTTGGAAGTATTGAAGCAAGTCGAAGATTATTATTTGAAGCAACCCGCCGTCGAACACGTCGTCGCGGTTACCGGCTTTTCCTTTTCCGGCAATGGCCAGAATGCCGGTCTGGCCTTCACGCCGCTGATCGACTGGAACAAACGCGGTGCCGACCAATCGGCGACGGCGATCGCCGGCCGGGCAATGGGAACCCTGTCGAAAATTCGCGACGCCATCATCTTCCCACTCAACCCGCCGCCGATCCGCGAACTGGGCAATGCCGTCGGCTTCAATTTCCGCCTGCAAGATCGCGCCGGACTCGGTCACGATGCCTTGCTCGCCGCCCGTAATCAATTGCTCGACATGGCAAACAAGAGCAGCGTTTTGAAAAAAGGCGTGCGCTCGGAAGGCTTGGAAGACACCCCGCAACTGGAATTGCAAATCGACCGCGACAAAGCCAATGCGCTCGGCCTGAGCTTTGCCGATATCAATACGACGCTGACGACTTCCATCGGTTCGTCGTATGTCAACGACTTCCCCAATCAAGGTCGGCAGCAGCGTGTGATCGTGCAAGCCGATGCGCCGCAACGTCTGCGCCCGGAAGATTTGATGCAGCTCTACGTGAAGAACAACAAGGGCGTAATGGTGCCGTTCTCCTCCTTCGCCAGCTCGCGCTGGGTGATCGGCCCGGTGCAACTGGTGCGTTTCAATGGCTATCCGGCCTATCGTATCGCTGGCGAAGCCGCACCCGGCCACAGTACCGGCGATGCGATGGCCGAGATGGAAAAGCTGGCGGCGCAACTGCCACCCGGCTTCGGCTTCGAGTGGACAGGACAGTCCTTCGAGGAAAAAACCTCCGGCTCGCAAG
>JAFECY010000325.1 GCA_018241865.1 Pseudomonadota bacterium
GCAGCAAATTCCAGCACGTGCGGCAGCACCACCAAATCCAGACTGGCGGAAGCAAAGGGCAGCTCGGCGAAATCGTGCACCACCACGACCGGCGGCTGGCCACCCTGCCCGTTCACAACGGACGTATCGGGTGCAAGCGTGTCGGTCAGCCACTTGCCGGTCATGCGGTTGGCGCGCAAAGCGTCGATTTGCGGCAGGCCGATCTGCATGGCGTTGAAGCCGAAGATATCTGCCGTTAGGATGTCGAGCCGCGCCTGTTCCCATGCGCGCACATAGCGGCCGGCCGGCGTTTCGAGCCAAGAGCCGAGGGCTATAATGGGTTTTTCAGAGGACATTCGTTCCATGTCTGATTTGCATGTACTGACGGTTCCAGCGTTTCACGACAATTATCTGTGGCTAGTCCACGATACGCGTCACGCAGTGGCGATCGATCCTGGTGACGCCGCGCCCATCTTGGCTGCGCTGCATCAACACGGTTTATCGCTGACGGCTATTGTACTGACTCACCATCACGCCGACCATGTCGGCGGTGTTCCGAAATTATTGCAGCATTTCAACGTGCCGGTGTATGGCCCGCGTCACGAACACATCGACTGTATCAGCGATCCACTCGACGACGATGCCGTGCTGACGCTGAGCGAACCACCCTTGTCGCTGCAAGTCATCGCAACGCCGGGACATACGCTAGGCCACCTCAGCTATTACGCAGCGGAGCAAGCTTGGTTGTTCTGCGGCGACACCTTGTTTGCCGGCGGTTGCGGCCGACTATTTGAAGGCACGCCGCAACAAATGGCGGCGTCGCTGGCCAAGCTCGCCGCGCTGCCGGACGATACGCTGGTGTACTGCGCGCACGAATACACGCTCGCCAATCTGCAATTCGCGCAGGAAGTAGAGCCGGGCAATCCAGCGCTGCTGACGCGCATCAACGTCGAGCAACACAAGCGCGACCAAGGTTTGCCAACCGTGCCTTCCAGCATCGGACTGGAAAAAGCCACCAACCCCTTTCTGCGTTACCGTGTAGCGGAGATCATCCACCATCTGCACGCGGCTGGCCGCTTGCAAGAGGGCGAACCGACGAAGGCCTTCGCCGCCCTGCGCACATGGAAAAATGATTACCGTCCAAGCTGAAGGCATAGGCGATCTCGCGCATTGCTGTTTTTGCTGTCTTCACGCCTCCAATTGTCGAGTTCTGCACGGAAAATTGCCTTATTTATAGGCTTTTCTATCCATACGCAAAAGCCCTTGACGTGCATCCCGCCCGTTCCGTACACTCTGTGACATTTTGGTGACCGACCGCTCGCTACCGGGTCGGCGTTTTTGAAAAGCTCTTCCATGCCCCTGCCCAAGACGAACGCGTTGGTTTTCGCCGCGCTCACCGCGCTCACCGCGCCGCTCGCCTGCCACGCCAACGATCTCTCGCTGTATTTGGGTAATCCTTCCGATCTGACATTTCAGGGCATGGAAGAAGTCGATGTCTGGGCACGCATCCGCAACGGCTTCGGCATTCCCGATCTGGACAATCAATTGGTGAAGAACCAGACCGACTGGTACAGCTCGCGCCCCGACTACATACAACGCACCACCACCCGCGCCTCGCTCTATTTGTTCCATGTCGTGCAAGAACTGGAAAAACGCAACATGCCGACCGAGTTGGCTTTGCTGCCCTTCATCGAATCCGCATTCAATCCGCAAGCCTATTCCAGCGCCAAGGCGGCCGGCATGTGGCAATTCATTCCCTCGACCGGGCGCGACTTCAATCTGAAGCAAAGCGCCTTCAAAGATGAGCGGCGCGACGTGCTGGCCTCGACCGATGCGGCATTGAACTATCTGCAAAAACTGTATGGCATGTTCGGCGACTGGCAACTGGCGCTGGCGGCTTACAACTGGGGCGAAGGCTCGGTGCAGCGCGCGGTCAACAAAAACCGTGCCGCCGGCCTGCCGACCGATTTCAACAGCTTGATGAAACAGATGCCGGCAGAAACGCAAAATTACGTGCCCAAGCTGCAGGCGGTGAAGAACATCATCGCCGCGCCGGCCAGTTATGGCATCACCTTGCCGAAGGTGGATAACCAGCCTTATTTCGTCACCATCGGCAAGACGCGCGACATCGACATCAAGGTCGCGGCGCAACTGGCAGAATTGTCGGTCGATGAATTTATGGCGCTGAATCCGCAATTCAACCGCCCCGTCATCACCGGCAGTTCTAGCACGCAAATCCTGCTGCCGCAAAGCAATGCCCAGAAATTCAAGAGCAATCTGGCGAAATGGGGTCACGCACTGTCATCTTGGACTTCGCATACCGTCACCAGTGCGCGTGAAAAAATCGAACACATCGCCGAACGCTTCCACACCACGCCGCAGGTGATACGCGAAGTCAATCACATCCCGCCGAAGATGGTATTGAAAGCCGGTTCGACCATTTTGGTACCGCGAACCGAAGAAACGTCGGAAAAGGATATCTCTCCTGAAGTCGCCGACAACGCCGTCGTGACGATGGCACCCGATGCGCCGGAAATGCGTAAGCTGTTCATCAAGGTCGGCAAGCGCGACAACCTAGCGTCCATTGCGCGCCGCTATAAAGTCAGCACGGCGCAGATCAAAACTTGGAATCATTTGAAGCACGACAAACTGGCATTGGGTCAGCGCATAGAAGTGCAGGTGCCGAACAAAGTCATGTCGCGCACCGGTGTGCGGATAGCAGCGCATCATCGCTATCCGGCTCACAACACGCGCAATACGCACAAGACGGCGCGCGGCAAGACGCGTCCCATCACGCGCACTGCCTCTCAGTCTCCCAGCAAAAAACGTCGCTCTTAAGGCTACCCTGAATAAGTTACTGCGCAGCTTTAATCAGCTCGCGACGGCGTAGCGCGAAGCCGCCAGCAAACGCTTGGTGTAGTCCTGCACTGGATTATTCAAAACCTTATCGGTCGTTCCACTCTCCACGACCTTCCCGTCTTTCATCACCAGCACACGGTGCGCCATGGCACGAATCACCGCCAAATCGTGGCTGATGAAAATGTAGGCCATACCGTATTTTCGCTGCAGTCCGGCCAGCAATTGCAATACTTGCTGCTGCACCGAGACATCGAGCGCCGAAGTCGGCTCATCCAGCAGCAGCAAGGCCGGCTTCAGCACCAGTGCGCGCGCAATCGCAATGCGCTGGCGCTGACCGCCGGAAAATTCGTGCGGATAGCGTCCCATCATCGCCGGCGTCAAGCCAACTTCCTCCAACGTCTGCACCACCACTTCGCGCAACTGTTCGTCGTTCAATTGCGGCTGATGCAGCGCCAGTCCTTCGCCGACGGTTTGCTCGACGGTGCGGCGCGGCGACAGCGAGGCGAACGGATCCTGGAACACCACTTGCATGCGCGAACGCAAAGGACGCAAAGCACGGTTGCTCATGTCGCTGATGGTTTGCCCGGCAAAATCAATGCGGCCTTCCGCGCGCGCCGATGACAAGCGCAGCAACGCCATACCGAGCGTGGATTTGCCGGAACCGGATTCGCCGACGATGCCCAGTGTTTCATGTGGCTGCAATTGCACATCGGCGTGATCGACCGCAACGAAAGACGTGGTTTTGAACCAACCGCTCTTGACCGGAAAAGTGCAGCGCACCCCTTCTGCCGTGAGCAAAGGATTGCCGTCGCTAGGCGGCTCGTCCACGATGCGCTGCGGATGGCTGGCCAGCAGCTTGCGGGTATAGGCCTCGCGTGGATGCGCGAACAATTCCGCCGTCGCCGCCGTCTCCACCAATCGACCGTTCTCCATCACGCCGACGCGATCGGCGAAATGCCGCACCATGTTCAGATCGTGCGAAATCATCAGCACCGCCATGTTTTCTTCGCGCTGCAACTGGTTCAGCAATTCCAGTATCTGCACTTGGATCGTGACATCGAGCGCGGTGGTCGGTTCGTCGGCGATCAAGAGTTTCGGCTTGCACGCCAACGCCATCGCAATCATGGCGCGCTGGCGTTGGCCGCCGGACAACTGGTGCGGAAAGGATTGCGCACGCCGCGCCGGTTCCGGGATACCTGTTTTATCCAGCAATTCGACCGCGCGCGCCAGCGCCGCCTTCGCGCTCAAGCCTTCATGCAGAGTCAGCACTTCGGCGATCTGGTTGCCAATGGTGTAGAGCGGATTGAGCGCGCTCATCGGTTCCTGGAAAATCATGGCGATTTCCCGGCCGCGAATGCCGCGCATGGCACGCTCGCTGACGGTGCACAAATCCTGTCCGCCGAAATGGATGTGGCCGCTGGTGTTCGCCTGCAGCAGGCGCAGGATGGCAAGCGCAGTCACCGTCTTGCCGGAACCGGATTCGCCAACTAGGCCGAACTTTTCGCCGGCTTCGATGCGAAAGCTGACATTGTCCACCACCCGTTTCGCGTGCGCGTGGTCGCCGAAAGAGATAGACAGGTTGTCGATTGCAAGCAGGCTCATCGTGCGA